>CAMXTM010000142.1 GCA_947246775.1 uncultured Clostridium sp.
TGAGATTTACCCGAATCATCTAATATATACTTTTGTATATATTTTTAGTAGCAGGTCAGCAATACAAAGGTTAACAATACAAAAGTACGACATTTTTATTTTAGACTATTAAATTATTATTTTCGCTATTATACATAATATTTCAGAAAAAAATTGTATTTATGAAATATCGTTCTGTTATAGCATTGCAATATGCTCGAAAATTTTGCTGTACAAAACAAACCGTACAACCCTTTCGTATTTTTGATTTTATATAGGAGGATTTTATGAAAAATATACTTCAAAAATGGAATAGTATTAGTTTAGTAAAACGTATTATTGGTGGTATGATTATTGGTGCAATACTAGGTATTGCAATACCTAGTGTATCAGTAATTGGTATTTTAGGTGACCTTTTTGTAAGTGCTTTAAAAGCAGTTGCTCCTGTGTTAGTATTTTTCTTAGTTATGAGTGCATTAGCGCAACATAAAGAGGGCGGAGCAAGTAACATGGGTACCGTTATTATCTTATACTTAGTGGGTACTTTTGCAGCGGCTGTTGTAGCTGTTATTGCAAGCTTTTTATTCCCTGTTGCACTTACATTGCCAGAGGCAGCAACAGGAAATGCAGCACCTGGTGGTATTGGTGAAGTTTTAAAAACATTGCTTTTAAACATCGTTGCAAATCCAATTGGTTCTATTGTAAATGCAAATTACATTGGTATCTTAGCATGGGCTGTTATATTCGGTTTGGCTTTAAAACCTGCTTCCGAAACAACCAAAAAAGGCATATTAGATTTCTCTGAAGCAGTTTCTCAAGCTGTTAGATGGGTAATCAGTTGCGCTCCTTTTGGTATCCTTGGTTTAGTATTTACAACAGTTTCTGAAAATGGTATTGGTACTTTTACAACATATGGAAAACTTTTGCTTGTATTAGTAGGCTCTATGGCAGTTGTTGCTTTTATTGTAAATCCTATTATTGTATTTATTACAATGGGTACAAATCCATATCCATTGGTATTCAAATGTTTAAGAGAAAGTTTCATTACAGCTTTCTTTACAAGAAGTTCTGCAGCAAATATCCCTGTTAACATGGCACTTTGCGAATCTTTAGGATTAGATGAAGACAATTATTCTGTTTCCATTCCTTTAGGTGCAACCATTAACATGGGTGGTGCAGCGATTACCATTACCGTTATGACATTGGCAACAGTACATACATTAGGCATTAGTGTAGACATTCCTACAGCAATTATCTTGAGTGTTGTAGCAGCCGTTTCTGCTTGTGGTGCTTCTGGTGTTGCTGGTGGTTCATTGCTTTTGATTCCTTTGGCTTGTTCTTTATTTGGTATTTCTGGCGACGTAGCAATGCAAGTAGTTGGTGTTGGTTTTATTATCGGTGTAATCCAAGACTCTTGTGAAACAGGTCTTAACTCCTCTACAGACGCATTATTTACAGCAGCTTCTGAATTTAGACAATGGAAAAAAGCAGGAAAACCAATTAAATGGTAATGATTATTTATATTGATTGAGGTTGTGCGAACCCTTATCATTTCGATGATAAGGGTCTTTTTTTAGGCAAACAAACAATATTTTTGTCCGCATACAAAAGACAAATGTAAATATGACGGATATTTTGTTAATGATTACAGTATAAAATTGATTTTTCTACGTAAAATTATCATTATTTTGATAAAAAATGATTACAATTAAACAGACAAAAAATTGATTTTTTATATTTAACTATAATAATTGTATGAAATTGTGTTTTTACAGATGAAATATATTGACTTTTTACAAAAATCATCGTAATATTTTGTGAAACACCAAAATTAGAATATTTATAGAACAAAGGCGTTCCGAAATAATAACAAAATGACATGATTTGTTTTTTTGTTATTTTATGGACGCCTTTTATACTTATATTTGGAAAGTATCACAAAAAGGAGGTTATTTCATGTTAAAAGAGGGTCAAATTCGTATACCATCTGGCTGTGCCATTGCTGGTATTTTTGATAAAAGCGGAAAACGTTTTTCTGGTGAGGAAATCATTCGCTCTATTGCTGTTATGCATGACCGTTCCAATGGTTTAGGCGGTGGTTTTGCTGGTTATGGTATTTATCCAGAGTACAAAGATGCTTATGCATTTCACGTTTTTTATGATGATTTAGATGCTCGTGTAAAATGTGAAGCATTTTTAGAAAGGCATTTTGATATTATCAACTTATCCAAAATCCCTACTAGAAAGCACAAAAGAGTGCGCAATGAGCCATTGATATGGAGATATTTTTTACACCCACTCCCTACTAAATTGGCTGACAGTCAATTAGACGAAAGAGAATTTACAGTACGATGTGTTGTAAAAGTCAACACCACAATAAAAGGTGCATACATTTTTTCAAGTGGCAAAAATATGGGCGTCTTTAAAGCAGAGGGTTATCCCGAAGATGTTGGCGAGTTTTACAGATTAGAAGAATATTCTGGCACTTGCTGGACAGCACACGGACGTTATCCTACTAACACACCTGGCTGGTGGGGCGGCGCTCACCCTTTTGCCCTTTTAGATTATTCTGTTGTACATAATGGTGAAATATCCTCTTATGATGCAAACAGACGATACATTGAAATGTTTGGTTATCAGTGTACCCTACAAACAGACACAGAAGTCATTGCTTATATGATAGACTATCTAAACAGAAGAAAAGGGCTGTCTATGAAAGAAATTGCAGATATTGTTGCTGCGCCTTTCTGGAGTGTCATTGAAAAAATGCCAGAACAAGAAAAGCAACGCATGACCTATTTAAGAAACGCTTTTTCTAGTTTGTTAATTACAGGACCTTTTTCCATCTTAGTTGGTTTTGAAAATGGTCTTATGGCACTCAATGATAGATTAAAACTACGCTCTATGGTAGCAGCAGAAAAAGGCGACCGCTTCTATGTCGCAAGTGAAGAAGCGGCAATTAGAGCGCTAGAACCAGAACTAGACCGTTTATGGGCGCCACATGGTGGCGAGCCAGTCATTGTAACTGCAAATGGAGGTGATACTCGTGAAAATTCATGATTTTTATACAGAATATGAAGTGGTAAGAGATAAAGATTTATGTATTAACTGTCGCTTGTGCGAAAAACAATGTGCTAATGAAGTACATCACTTTGATGCAGAACATAAAAAAATGATAGCAGAACCAGAAAAATGTGTTAACTGTCAAAGATGTGTTTGTGTTTGTCCTACAAGAGCATTAAAAATTGTAAAAAGTGGTAATACATACAGAGATAATGCCAACTGGACAACAGCAACTATGAATGAAATTTATAGACAATCGGCAAGCGGTGGTATGCTACTATCTTCTATGGGCTGTCCTACTTCCGAAGCTCCTATTTACTGGGATAAAATACTATTAAATGCTTCACAAGTTACAAATCCACCGATTGACCCATTGAGAGAGCCTATGGAAACAAGGGTATTTTTAGGCAAAAAGCCAGATGATATACAAAGAGATGAAAAAGGAAACCTAATTGTACATCATAAGCCAAATTTGTCTTTGAGAGTGCCAATCTTGTTTTCTGCTATGAGCTATGGCTCGATTAGTTACAATGCCCATTCTTGCCTAGCAAAAGCAGCAGCAGAACTTGGTATATTATATAACACAGGTGAGGGCGGTTTGCACAAGGATTTTTACAGATATGGAGACAACACCATTGTACAAGTCGCTTCTGGACGTTTTGGAGTGCATTTAGATTATTTAGGTATTGGCGCAGCCATTGAGATTAAAATGGGGCAGGGAGCAAAACCTGGTATCGGCGGACATCTTCCAAGAACAAAAGTATTAGAAGATATTGCCGAAACACGTATGATACCACTAGGTTCTGACGCGATTTCTCCAGCACCACACCATGATATTTATTCTATAGAAGATTTAAGACAGCTTGTCTACTCTCTAAAAGAAGCAACTAATTACAAAAAACCAATTATTGTAAAAGTAGCAGCAGTACACAATATTGCCGCAATCGCATCTGGTGTCGCTCGTTCTGGCGCAGACATTATCTCTATTGATGGCTATAGAGGTGGTACTGGTGCAGCACCTACTCGTATTCGTGACAGCATTGGTATTCCTATCGAACTTGCTTTAGCTTCTGTTGACCAAAGGTTAAGAGAAGAAGGGATTAGAGAACACGTTTCTATTATTGTGGGCGGTTCTATTAGAAATTCTGCTGACGTAGTAAAAGCAATTGCATTAGGAGCAGATGCCGTTTATATTGCAACAGCAGCACTGTTAGCACTAGGTTGTAGACTTTGCCGTACTTGTCATACTGGTAAATGCAACTGGGGTATTGCTACACAAAATAAAGAACTGACAGAACGACTTGATGTAGAACAAGGTGTAGAACGTTTAGTCAATCTAGTAACTGCTTGGGAAAGAGAAATCAAAGAAATGATGGGCTGTATGGGTATCAATGCCATTGAGGCACTCAGAGGAAACAGATTGATGCTCAGAGGTGTAGGACTCAATCAAAAAGAATTAGACATATTAGGCATCTATCATGCTGGAGAATAAGGAGGAATTTTACTATGAGAACAATCGAAGTGACAGGAAATACAAATTTTCATACATTAAATGACGAAATTTGCCATTTATCCGAATCAGAAATTACAATACAGGGCTGTCTTGGACAAAGATATATTGCAAGCGGTATGTCTGGCAAAACAATCAATATTTATGGTACGCCAGGTAATGCGTTAGGGGCTTATCTCAATGGCTGTACGCTGCATATTTACGGCAATGCACAAGATGCTATTGGTGATACTATGAACGAGGGTACCATTTGTGTACATGGTAGCGCTGGCGATGCCGCAGGCTATGCCATGAGAGGTGGCAGTATCTTTATACAGGGAGATGTGGGATATAGGGCAGGTATCCATATGAAAGCCTATCAACAAAAATGCCCTCAAATGGTAATTGGTGGCTGTGCTGGTGACTTTTTAGGAGAATACCAAGCAGGTGGTACGATTGTTGTACTTGGTATCAATCGCAAAGAACGAGATTTAGTAGGCGCTTTTTGTGGCACTGGTATGCATGGTGGAAAAATCTTTTTGAGATGCAAAGAGATTCCTGATGATTTGCCCTCACAGGTAAAAACACAACCTATTTTTAATGGAGAAAAAAAAGAATTAGAAAGTTTAGTCAAAAAATTCTGTGATACCTTTGGATATGATGCGCAAGAAATCTTAAAAGAAAACTTTTTGCTTCTGACTGCTGATAGCAAAAATCCTTATAAACAATACTATACAGCAAATTAATAAAATTATTTTTCATTTTTTTGGTATTTATGACCTTGCTATAATTGCTCTTAACTTTTATAATGTAAAAAGATACTATTTTTTTATAAAGTTATATTATAAAATATTTTTAGAAAGGCAGTCATATTATGTTACATTTATTACAATCTCTTTGTAAGGAAGAAAATTGTCATATTATTTCTATTGATGAGCAAAAAGGTGTTATTCTAAACTATCAAGATAAAATAGTTAAAATTCCTTATAAAAAGTGGAAAAAAATAGAAAAATATACACTTTCTTATTTTCAATTCCAGTTAGAAAAAGTAATACAGCAATATCATCATTAAAAAAGAAAAGCCAGTATTTAAAAAGTGCTGGCTTTTCTTTTTTCAAATTTTCATTTAAAATATTTTGTATTATATCCAAAATTCATTTTCAAAATTTGGATACTGTTCTATTGTTTCTAGTGCTTGCTTTTTTAGCTCAACAATATTTTTTTCTAGGTTCTGTGGCAATAAAGAAGCAATATCTTCTAATTCGCAGCCTCTTTCTAGTATATCAATGATTTTATCATTACAGTTTCTTTTTTTTAGTTT
>CAMXTM010000143.1 GCA_947246775.1 uncultured Clostridium sp.
TAGAGCATCCGGCTGTTAACCGGAGGGTCGTAGGTTCGAATCCTACTCGGGGAGTGATTTTTTAAAGGGGTATAGTTCAGTTGGTAGAACGTTGGTCTCCAAAACCAAATGTCGAGAGTTCGAGTCTTTCTGCCCCTGTTAATTTTATATGGCTCAGTAGCTCAGTTGGTTAGAGCGCCGGCCTGTCACGCCGGAGGTCGAGGGTTCGAGCCCCTTCTGAGTCGTTTTATATGGGAGTTTAGCTCAGCTGGGAGAGCATCTGCCTTACAAGCAGAGGGTCACAGGTTCGAGCCCTGTAACTCCCATTTTTTTTATTTAAAAATAAATCTGTATAGAAGGGATAGAAATGGGTATGGGATTTGGTGGATTTGATACATTTGGATTTGGCAGTTTTGATACAACGTTTCGCCTCGTGTATGGTATTGTTACAATTGGCTTTATTATTGTAATAGGAAGTTTTGTAATAGCAGCGTTAAGACGTATTATGGTATGGGACGAAAATAACCATGCACCACAAACTACGATTTCGGCAGTTGTGATATCAAAAAGAACAGATGTATCCTACTATAGAAATACAAATATGGGCGATGGTACAAGAACACATGGCTATCATATGACATCAAATACTTACCATTATGTCACTTTTGAATTTGATAATGGAGAAAGAAAAGAATTTTTTGTAAAAGGGTCTGAATATGGACTACTAAAAGAGGGCGACACAGGTATTTTGTGTTTTCAGGGAACAAGATATTTGGGGTTTCAAAGAAATCAATAAAAAATTTTTAGGAATAAAAGGGAATGGATTTGCTGAAAAAGGTTGTGTCAGACTATGATGTGTTTTGTAGTATTGCAGAAAAACTAGAATGGATAGAGATAAAAGAGGAACATGAAGATTGGTTTAAAAAGTATCCTTTAGGAATTTTTGTAGATGTGTTTGCATTTCCAGAGGGATATATACAAAATAATCTAGTAGATGCTTATGTGAGGGCGGTTTTGTCTAGTATGGCATTTGCGGAACAGTGGGATAAAGATTTTTGGGATATGCCGCAAAAAGAGAGAAAAAAGGCATTGATAGAGGGGCAAGGGTTGTATCAACCTTATGCTATTGTGTCAGAATTGCGGTGGATAGAACGAGATTGGGAATATCTTGTAAAAGAGATAGAATATTTTGCAACGAGAAATGAAATTCCTGTTTCAGAGCAAAAGAAATATATTGATAAATTGAAAAATGCAAAAGTGATTGAAATTGGGGGTTGCTGCGATAGTTCTGTCTATATTGCAATAAAGAATAATTTGCTGTTAATGGTTGATTGTGGATTTTGGGATTAGTTTTATATTATAAAGGTAGAGAAAAATGGAAGTTGATATAAAAACATTGATTGAATGTATAAAAAAACGTCCTTGTATGTATATTGGAGAATTAAATTTTGACTATCTTTTTCATTTTCTAAATGGTTTTTTGTATCATAATTCTTCAAAAAATAATATAAATGGAATTTTTGAACATGAATTTGATGAATGGGTTCAAAAATGGATAGAAAAGAATAAAAATATTTTATTTGAAGAAGAAAGAAATTATCATTATTATATTCAAAATGTATGTAAAACACAAGAAGAATGTTTTGCCTTGTTTTTTGAATTATGTGATATTTTTTTTGATGAATTACAAAATAAGGGGACAAAATAGATGTTTTTAGAAAAAATATGTCAATATTAGGGAACTGTGTCTTAAAAAAGGTATAGTTCTTTTTTTAATGCGATAAAAAAGATTTGTATATTAGATAGAATAACATAAAATAGAATGCAAAAAAGCAAGTAATCTTGTTTAAATTAGTGAACAAATGAAATTTATTTTAGTGTAGATATAGTAAATAAGAGTAAAAAAGGGACATAAAAACGAAATTGGTTTTCATAAAATGAATAAAGCAATGACAAGAATAAAATTTTTAACAATATCTTCACGTAAAATACTCTTGTAATTTATGAATTTTTTATTATAATAGTAGCTAAAAACAGACTAAATGGTTTGTAGTACAATATAAAATGATATAAGGAGGAAATTCTGTTGTAATGAAAAAAAATATATTAGAAACAGCGTTTTTATTGTTTTTAAAAAATGGTTTTGCAGGAGTTTCCACAAATGAAATTATTAGAGAAGCAAAGGTAACAAAAGGTTGTTTTTACCATTATTTTAAAAGTAGAGAGGATTTAATATATGATGTCATCGTGATGTATTTGTATCCTTATTTGGAAAGTCCTGTAAAAGCATTGCGGCAGTGGGAAAAAGAGCAAATTGAGTTAGATATTGTGGAGGGAATCCACTTTTATTATACTTATATGCCAACATTAACAGTAGATATAGGCAAAAATGTATCATTTAGAGAAATGCAATTTTTGATATATGAAGGAATCAAAAAGTATTCCTATTTAGAAAAAAAGAGTTGTGATTGTAGCCGAGAGCAACGATTTTTGTTAAAAGAGCTTTTGGAAAGAGGAAAAAGGGAGCAAGTCATTGATAAAAGAATAGATGCAAGTAGTTATGCGATGAGTATGATAGCATTAAAAGATGGCATGGTTGCTTTACATATATTGGATAATAGCATTAACACAAAAGAAAAGTGGGAAAGTACTTTTCAGGCAATATGGTCAGAAATAAAGGCAACACCACAAATCGAAAGAAGCAATAGAGGAGGATATTTCTATGCAGAAACAGCGTTATAAAATGGGTATAGATATTGGTTCAACTACAGTAAAAGTGGTGATAATCGATAATTATAGTCATATTGTATTTAGTGAATATAAAAGACATTTTTCAGAAATCAAAAAAACAGTAGCAGAGTTGTTAGAACATGCAAAAAAAGAATTGGGAGATATTTATTTTAGTGCTATGTTAACAGGAAGTGGTGGCGTTTCTATTGCAAAGGCATTAGAGATTGATTTTATACAGGAAGTTGTAGCGACAGCAAAGGCGATTGAAACAGTAGCACCAAAAACAGATGTTGCCATTGAACTAGGAGGAGAAGATGCCAAAATTATTTATTTTTCTAATGGCATTGAACAGAGAATGAACGGTGTTTGTGCTGGTGGTACAGGTTCTTTTATAGACCAAATGGCAAGCCTTTTGCAGACAGATGCAAGCGGTTTAAATGAATTGGCAAAAAATCATAAAGTGATATATCCGATTGCGTCACGCTGTGGTGTGTTTGCTAAAACAGATATACAGCCACTCATTAACGAGGGAGCAGCAAAAGAAGATTTAGCTGTTTCAATATTTCAAGCAGTTGTAAATCAGACTATTAGTGGTCTCGCTTGTGGTAAACCGATAAGGGGTTATGTTACATTTTTAGGTGGCCCATTGCACTTTTTGTCTGAGTTAAGACAGAGATTTATAGAAACATTAAAATTGACAGACGAAACAGCATTATTGCCAGAAAATTCCCATTTGTTTGCGGCATATGGCACAGCAATATCCAATGAAGAAAATGCAAAGAAAATGACTTTTGAGGAGTTGCTTGAAAACATTTATCATGGCGAAGAACTTGCTATGGAAGTAACAAGACTAGAACCACTTTTTAAAGATGAGCAAGACTATCAACAGTTTCAGAAAAGACATGATAGTGAAAGAGTAGAAAAAATTGATTTATCTACCTATAAAGGCAATGCATTTTTAGGTATTGACGCAGGTTCTACTACAACAAAAGTAGCACTTGTTTCTGAAAATGGTGGACTATTGTATTCTTACTATGGAAGTAATGAGGGCAATCCTCTCAAAGTCATTATAAAAAGTTTAAACAAATTGTATGAGCAAATGCCTAGTGATGTCAAAATAAAAAATTCTTGTGTGACAGGCTATGGCGAGGGACTAATAAAAGAAGCACTGATGATTGATTTGGGCTACATTGAAACAGTAGCACATTATAAAGCAGCAAGTTTTTTTAAACCAGATGTTGATTTTATATTAGACATTGGTGGTCAAGATATGAAATGCATTAGAATTAAAAATAATGTAATTGATAGTGTACAATTAAATGAAGCGTGTTCTTCAGGCTGTGGCTCTTTTATAGAAACGTTTGCAAAATCATTAAATTATAGTGTGTCAGAATTTGCAAAAGTAGCACTTTTAGCAAAAAATCCAATAGATTTAGGTTCAAGATGTACTGTGTTTATGAATTCCCGAGTAAAACAAGCACAAAAAGAGGGAGCAGAAGTAGCAGATATTTCTGCGGGTCTTGCCTATTCTGTTATTAAAAATGCACTGTTAAAAGTTATTAAAATTGCAGACCCAAAAGCATTAGGCAAGAGCATTGTAGTACAAGGTGGTACATTTTATAATGATGCTGTATTAAAAAGTTTTGAAATCATAAGTGGTAGAGAAGCGGTCAGACCAGATATTGCTGGCATTATGGGAGCATTTGGAGCTGGCTTGATTGCTTTAGACAAATATAAAGAGGGATATCAGACAACATTAGTTTCAAGGGAAGAAATGAATGCACTGGAAATCAAATCTACCTTAACAAGATGTCAAGGTTGTACCAATCATTGTCTTTTAACCATCAACCATTTTTCAAATGGCAGAAAATTTATTACAGGAAATCGTTGTGAAAGAGGACTTGGAAAAGAAAAAAGTACAAATACAGTACCAAATTTGTATGAATATAAAAGGAAAAGATTATTTGAACACTATCAGCCACTGGAATTGGAAAAAGCGCCTCGTGGCGTTGTAGGGATTCCTAGAGTATTAAATATGTGGGAAGATTATCCATTTTGGTTTACCTTTTTTACAAAACTAGGATTTAGAGTAGAGCTTTCTCCTTATTCTAGTAAAGCAGTGTACGAAAAAGGTATTGAGTCTATACCAAGTGAATCTGCTTGCTATCCTGCAAAATTAGTACATGGACATATTATGAGTTTGATTGAATCTGGTGTACGATTTATATTTTATCCAAGTGTTGTGTACGAGAGGAGAGATATAGCAGAGTCAGATAACAACTATAATTGCCCAATTGTCACATCTTATTCTGAAAACATTAAAAATAATGTAGAAGATTTAAGAGAGCAAAATATTAAGTTTATGAATCCATTTCTTTCTATGGGAGACAAAACAGCACTGGCAAAAAGACTTGTGCAAGAGTGTAAACCTTTTGGATTGTCTGCAAAGGAAATTGTGTCAGCGGTAGATGATGCATGGCAGGAATGGGGACAATTTAGAGAAGATGTACACCAAAAAGGAATTGAAACACTACAATATATCAAAGAAAACAATATGACAGGTATTGTATTGGGTGGAAGACCTTACCACTTAGACCCAGAAATCAATCATGGCGTACCAGAGTTAATCGCAAGTTATAATATTGCGGTATTGACAGAAGATAGTGTTGCGCATTTGGGAAAAGTAGAAAGACCTATGGTAGTGCGTGACCAGTGGACATATCATTCTAGGCTGTATGAAGCAGCAGCATTTGTCAAGACACAACAAAATCTGGAATATGTACAATTAAATTCCTTTGGTTGCGGCTTAGATGCTGTAACGACAGATGAAGTTAAAAATATATTAACAAAAGCAGGAAAAATATATACATCACTAAAAATTGATGAAGTAAATAACTTGGGCGCAGCAAGAATTAGAATTCGTTCGTTGATTGCTGCAATAGAAGATAGAACAGAAAAGCAAGTAAAAATACATAAAGGAGATGCCTCACTTAAAAGAATTGTATTTACAAAAGAAATGAAAAAAAATTATACGATACTTTGCCCACAGATGTCACCGATACATTTTGACATATTAAGAGAAGTATTTCGGAGTAGTGGCTATCA
>CAMXTM010000144.1 GCA_947246775.1 uncultured Clostridium sp.
ACATATGACAAAAAGAAAGGACTTTATATTGCTTGTGGAAGTTTAAATCCTATTACAAAAAATCAAATGGAATATGCTTGTGAAAATGGGTTTAAAAGAATTAATTTAACTGCAAATCAGAAATTATTTTTAGAGTATTATGATACCGAACAAGGAAAGCAATTTTTAAAAGAGTTAGAAAACATATGTCAAAATCATAATTGTGTTATTATAGATACATTTGATACAGAACAAAATGAAACAGAAAAATTAGCTGAACAAAAAGGCATGTCCAAAGAAGATGTTAGATTTGCGATTGCAAAGTGCCATGGTAAGATAGTAAAATATCTTATCAAACAAGGTATGGATTATACAATATTTATGACTGGAGGGGATACTGTAATGGGTTTAATGAAAAACTTAGAAAATACAGAATTAATACCAGTATGTGAAATTAGTCAAGGTGTTGTATTATCCACACTAAAATGGAATGAAAAAAAATTGCAAATAGTATCTAAATCAGGAGGATTTGGAAATCAAGATGTTTTTATAGAAGCAGCAAAAAAATTAATTCAACAATAAGGGGGAATAGATATGAAATTTGTAATGACACAAGCTGTATGTGTAGAAGGAATTGCAAAAATAGAGGAACAAAAAGCAGATTATTATGTTGCTGATAATGGCAATCCAAATGAGTATTTAGATGAAATGCAAGATGCAGATGCACTCATTGTAAGAATTGGAAAATGTGATAAAAGTGTAATTGAAAATTCTCCAAATTTGAAAGTAATAGGCAGGACAGGGGTAGGATATGATAGTGTAGATATACAAGCAGCAACAAAAGCAGGAATACCTGTTGTCATTACGCCCGGTGCAAATAATCGCTCTGTTGCAGAACATGCAGTAGCAATGATGTTTTCTATTGCAAAGAATTTTTCTGAAGCAGAAACAGAAATGAAAAAAGGAAACTGGAATATAAGAGATGCAAAAAAAGCATTTGAACTTTTGGATAAAAAAGTTGGATTTATTGGTTTAGGAGCGATAGGTAGAGAAACACAAAAAATTTGTAAAGGAATTGGTATGGAAACATTAGGCTATGACCCATATTTACCAAAAGAAAAAATAGAAGAAATTGGTTGTACATACTTCGAAGATTACCATGATATGATAAAAGAGTGCGATATTGTTTCTATCCATGTTCCATTTGTAGAAAGTACTAAAAATTTAATTGCCAAAAAAGAATTAGAAAGCATGAAACCAACTGCTGTTTTGATTAACTGTTCCAGAGGTGGCATTGTAAACGAAAAAGATTTAATTGAGGCTTTGAATAATGGTGTAATTGCAGGAGCAGGCACAGATGTATTTGTAGAAGAACCTCCTTCACAAGACAATCCTCTTTTACAGGCAAAAAATCTGCTTATCAGCCCTCATAGTGCAGCACAAACACGAGAAGCTGTTATCAATATGGCATTGATGTGTGTAGAAGGTTGTTTTGCAGTATTAAATGGAGAGCAATGGTCTTATGTAGCAGATAAAAAAGTGTATGAACATGAAAAATGGAAAAAATAAATAACAAAGGGGTGGTGAAAATGGAATATAAAAAGAGTTTATTTCCCGGAATTGTACTCACAATTTTTTCAATTATCTATTTGATATTAACTTCTCAAATCAAAAAATTTAGTGGATTAGGTTCAGACCCTTTGGGAGCAAGAGCAATTCCTTATTTGTGGGGCATTAGCTTATTGATTTTAAGTATTATATTAGTAGTAAGAGGAATAAAACAAAGAAATCAAGCAATAAAAGATAATACTTATGTCAAAACACAATTTAATATAGCAGCTATTGTAAAAGAGAATAGAGAAATTGTAATGACATTTGTTTCATTGGCAATTTATATTGCTCTGCTAGAACCGGTTGGGTTTTTAATTATGACAGCTGTATATCTTTTTGTACAAACTTTAATATTAACACCAAAAGAAAAAAGAAATTATATTTTGACGTTAATTACCTCCGTAGTGATAGCGGTTGCACTAGATTATATTTTTGTATGTCTTTTGAATGTATTGCTACCACTTGGTATATTCGGATTTTAAAGGAGGGATAAAAATGGTTGTAGAAGGATTAATGAACGTATTTGGTGACCCCTTGGTAATATTGTTTATTGCAATAGGAGTTATTGTAGGAATTATATTTGGTTCGATACCAGGTTTAACAGCAACTATGGCGATTGTAATGTTTTTGCCTGTTACTTATACTATGACATCTACACAAGGCATTTCCATGCTAATTGCACTATATATAGGCGGTATTTCAGGTGGTCTGATTTCAGCGATATTGTTGAATATACCAGGAACGCCGTCTTCAGTAGCAACATGCTTTGATGGTCGTCCTCTAGCAGAAAAAGGGCAGGCAGCAAAAGCATTAGGTGTAGGCGTTGTATTCTCTTTTATAGGTACAGTAGTTGGTGTGCTTTTGCTGATAGTAATATCTCCATTGTTAGCAGGTCTTGCTATTAAATTTGGTCCTTATGAATATTGCTCTCTTGCTATATTTTCATTGTCACTTGTTATTACATTATCTGGGAAAGATTTGGTAAAAGGATTGATAGGAGCAATTATAGGCGCATTACTTGCCACAGTAGGATTATCTCCTATTGACTCTAGACAGCGTTTTACATTTGGTAGTGCAGATTTAACAGCAGGATTTAAACTTTTAGTATTGTTAATTGGATTGTTTGCAGTAACAGAAGTTATTAAATATGCAGGACAAGTAAGAAATCCGGAAAAAATAGAAATTGAATCTGGTGTAAAAATGAAAGGAATTGGTTTCACAATAAAAGAATTTTTCAGCCAAATTGTCAATTCTATTCGTTCTGCACTGATTGGTGTAGGAATTGGTATTCTTCCAGGTATTGGTGGCGGTGTTTCTTGTATGATTTCTTATACAGTTGCAAAAAATTCATCAAAACACCCTGAAAAATTTGGAACAGGTATTATAGATGGTGTTGTAGCATCAGAAAGTGCAAATAATGCTACTATTGGTGGAGCAATGATACCACTTTTATCATTGGGTATACCAGGTGACCCTGCTACTGCGATGTTGCTAGGTGGTTTAATGGTACATAATGTATCCCCTGGACCATTGATATTTGATAAAAATGGTGCAGTAGTATATGGTATTTTCTTTGCTATGATAATATCAGCAGTTATGATGATGATATTTATGTTAGTTGGTATGAGAGGATTTATAAAAGTATTAAACATACCAAAAAATTTCTTGTTACCAGCGATTGTAGTGTTATGTTGTATTGGAGCAATTGGCGACAGTAACAGAATATTTGATGTATGGGGTGTACTTTTATTCGGATTGCTTGGTTTTGGACTTTTAAAAGCAGGAGTTCCAACTTCTCCAATGATATTAGGTTTTATACTTGGACCAATGTTTGAAGAAAATTTAAGAAAAGCATCTCAATTAGCAAGTAGCGATAGTGCTTTTAGACACCCAATATTTTTCTTCTTTATGATAGTAACCGTTGTTGTAATATTCATGTCTTTACGCTCAAATAAAAAAGCGGCACAGGCTGAAAATAATGTAGTAAGTGAATAAATTTAGGAGGGGTATATTATGAGTATTAAAAAAAGAATATTATCAGCTTTTATGGTAGGAGCATTGGGTTTGTCCGTTCTAACAGGCTGCTCTGGTAGTAGTGCACGTAATTCTGCTGAAAATAATGAGGCAGATGCTGACTGGCCAAATTCTCCTATCAACATTATCTGTACTCATGCAGCAGGAGGAGATACAGATTATAATGCAAGATTGATGGCAAGAATGTTAGAGCAAGAACTTGGTGTGTCTGTTGTAGTAAACAATGTAACAGGAAGTAATGGAGCGATTGCATTAGGACAGTATAAAGACTCCAAAAATGCAGATAACTACACATTTATTATGACAAATACGGCAGCATTAACAGGAAATTTGGCAACAGGACTTTCTGATTTTGGATATGAAGATTTCCAAACAGTGGGAATATTTGGAAAACAGTCTGGCGAAAATATAGTTGTTCCAGCAAACGCACCTTATGACACTGTAGAATAATTGATTGAGGCATCAAAAGCAAATCCAGGACAGATAAAATTTGGTATTTCTACAGGTGGAGGCGTTTATATTGCTGCTACAATTATGTCAAAAGAATACGGTGCAGAATTTAACATTGTAGACGCAGGAGATGCTTCCAGCCGTTTGACTTCTATATTAGGTGGACATATTGACGCTTCTATCGTTCCATATTCTGGTATAAAAGAATATATCGAAAATGGCGATGTAAAAGTATTATCCACATTGTTAGAAGAAAAACCAGACTTAATACAAGATATTCCTACAGCAAAAGAACAAGGCTATGATAATTTGATATTAAATACAATGTATGCTTGCCTTGCACCAGAAGGAACAAATGAAGCAGTTATTCAAAAATTAAATGAAGCAATGCAAAATGTAGCACAAAATAATACAGAATATGATGAAGAAGTAAAAAAATATAACTATCAAAATCCATATGTACTTGGTGTAGAAGAAAGCAAACAAGAATTAAAAACACAAACAGATTTATTTATGAAATATGCTGATGATTTACAATAAAAGCTTTTAATCTCTCCTTTTAAATTCCCCCTTAATTATTTTTTAGGAGAGAGGAAGGAGGACTTTTAAAAAAAGTCCTCCCTAATATAAAATTGTAGGGTAACAATAAAAACAACAAAAACGATAGGAGGAATGAAACATGACAGAAATAAAAGGAATTATTGCTGCAATGCAAACAGCAATGAATGAAGATGGTAGTATCAATGAAAAAGAAATGAGAAAACAAATCAATCGTCAAATTGATGCTGGTGTAGATGCAGTATTTTGCCTTGGGACAAACGGCGAATTTTATATTATGAATGAAGAAGAAAAACTTCAAGTTATGAAAATATTTGTAGATGAAGTAGCAGGCAGAGTACCTGTTTATGCTGGAACAGGCTGCATCAGTACAAAGGATACTATAGCATTATCACAAAAGGCAAAAGAAATTGGCGTTGATGTACTTTCAGTAATTACTCCTTATTTTGCAGCAATCAATCAAAATGAATTGTATGAACATTATGCATCACTATCAGAAGCAGTTGATTTGCCTATTGTAATGTATAATATTCCAGCAAGAACGGGAGCAAGTCTTGCACCTACAACTGTAGGAAAATTAGCAAGAAATTGTAAAAATATTGTTGGTGTAAAAGACTCTAGTGGAAATTTCAATAATATATTACAGTATATTGATGAAACAAAAGATACAGGATTTTCAGTGCTTTCTGGAAATGATGCTTTGATACTTTGGACATTACTGTCAGGAGGAAAAGGCGGTATTACAGCGATTGCAAATATATTGCCAACTATCATGGTAAGTATTTATCAAAATTACTTAAAAGGTGATATGGAAGCAGCTAAAAAAGCACAATCTTCTATTGCTCCAATTAGAGATTGCTTTAAATATGGCAATCCAAATTCTATTGTAAAATGTGCTACTAATTTAATAGGACAACCAGTAGGAGAATGTAGAAAACCTTTTGGCATGGTTTCAGAAGAAGCAAAAAAAGCTATTATGGACATAATCAATACATATTATTCTGAATATATCAATAAATAATAGATTTTAAAAATCGAGATTTTATAAATTATAGAATCTCGGTTTTTTTACTTTGTTATTCTTTCTGTTTCTTATTTATAATGATAATACCTCTGTTGCTTGATTGTAGGAGGAAGTCCTCCATTAACGGAGC
>CAMXTM010000145.1 GCA_947246775.1 uncultured Clostridium sp.
TCTGCCATAAATGACATTAATTTTTTTTCGCTTTCCCAATAGCCCATACCATCAGGGTCTAAGGCAACTTCACTATATGCTTTACTCAAATCTTCTTCTTCCTTTAAAGACACAAATTCTCCTTGTCTTCTTCTCAGTCCTTGACTGAGTTGCAACCTCTTTAGTTCATCAATTTGTTGCTTTAATGCTGGTTTATTTTCTACTCTTTTTTTATAATGTAAATAGGATTGGTATAAATCAGATTGATATACTTTCTCCCCCAGTTGCATTGCCATTTCTCTTATATTATCCAAAACTTATACCTCCATAATAATAGGCAAAATCATAGGACTGCGTTTTGTTCTCTGCCATAAATAATTTTTTAATGTATCTTTTATCAGTCCCTTAATATAACTCCAACCAGTAATATGCTTTTCTTCGCATTTTGTCAATGCTTCCATTACCACAGCTTTCGCTTCTTCCATTAAATCCTCTGCTTCTCTTACATAAACAAAACCTCTTGAAATAATATCAGGCCCTGCCACAACCATGCCGCTTTCTTTTTCCATTGTTACCACAACTACCATAAGCCCATCTTGTGACAAATGTTTTCTATCCCTCAATACAATATTACCTACATCTCCTACCCCAAGACCATCTACCATAATTTGCCCTACGGGTACAACACCATTGATTTTAGCATCATTTTTAGAAATTTCAAGAACATCTCCTGTTTTCATCAAAAATATATTCTTTTTATCCATACCCATAGAAATCGCTAAATCTCTATGACTTGTCAAATGCATAAATTCTCCATGTACTGGCATAAAATATTGTGGTTTTGTCAGTGCTAACATCAGTTTTAATTCCTCTTGACGTGCGTGTCCTGAAACATGAATATCAGCAATACCCTCATACACCACATCAGCACCTTTTTTCAAAAGCTCATTGATAACACGAGAAATATTTTTTTCATTTCCAGGTATAGAAGATGCACTAATAATAATTTTATCACCAGGTTTTACCGTAACTTGTCTATGCTCCGCTGATGCAATCCTAGACAGTGCTGACATCGTTTCTCCTTGACTTCCTGTTGTGATAATGACAAGTTGCTCATCTTTATAATTGCGAATTTCTAAAATATCTATCAATATCCCTGCTGGTATATTCAAATAGCCCAGTTCAGAAGATGTTTTTACTGCGTTGACCATACTCCGTCCTATAATTGCTACTTTTCTACCAAATGTTTTTGCTGAATTGATAATTTGCTGTATTCTATGAATATTAGAAGAAAAGGTCGCTACCATAATACGATTTTTAGGCGTTTCCTCAAATATTCTATCAAATACAGACCCAACAGATTTTTCAGACATAGTAAAACCTTTTCGCTCTGCATTGGTACTATCGCTCATTAGCAAAAGCACACCCTGCTTTCCCAATTCCGCAAATCTATGAATATCCATAATATCTCCATCAATTGGCGTATAGTCAATTTTAAAATCTCCTGTGTGTATGACTACTCCCAATGGTGTTGTAATAGCTAATGCTACCGCATCAGCTATAGAATGGTTTGTGTGTATAAATTCTACTTTCATTTGTCCCAATTTTACAGTTTCTCCAGGTACTACTGTATGGTATGTTACTTGATTTAACAAATTATGCTCTTTTAGCTTATTTTCTAAAAGTCCTAGTGTCAACAACGTACCAAACATCGGAACATTCAAATCTTTTAACACATAGGGTAATGCTCCAATATGGTCTTCATGCCCATGTGTCAACACAATTCCTCTTACTTTTTCTGCATTTTTTATTAAATAGGAAATATCTGGTATTACCAAATCAATTCCTAACATATCATCTTCGGGAAAAGCTAAGCCACAATCAATTACAATAATGTCATTATTATATTCTAAGACTGTCATGTTCTTTCCAATTTCTTCTAATCCCCCCAAAGCCATTACTCTCAACTTCTGTTTTTTTGTTGCCAAACAACACGCCTCCTTTTTTATTTTTATTTTCTTCAAAAGGAGCTGATATAAAATTTTTTAAAACAGTACCCATCTATACTGCTTTTATAAAAACAAACTCAATATTTTTTATTAGTTTGTCATATTGCAATTGACACACTACCAAAAATTTTTTTGCTTTTTTTATTTTTTTGAAAAAAAGAAAACACCGCCAAAAAACAAAATTTATTTTATTATCAAAATAATTTTGTTTTTCTCTTATCATTTTTTACTAGATACTATCTACAATAAGCAAATTGACATAGCCTCTTTACTTATATTTTAACCTTTTTACATCCGCTCACGTTTTTTCTAAACTCACTCACCACAAAACTTTTTTTATTCTCTATATTAGAAAATGCAATAGAAAAAGAGCAGTTCGTTCTATCTTAAAAAAATGATACTGCTTTTTTACTAAATAGCAAATTAACGTTTGTTTCGTTTTTATTATACTATTTCTTTATTGAAATGTATTTTAATCTATTCTAACATCATATTCTCCATCATGACTAGCAAATAAAGCAGAAACTCTATCAAATTCTGCATCTTCTTCTACCCATTCATATGTGACATCATCTGCATTAATTGCAATCTCTTTTAGTATAATGGCATCTGCTTCTTCTTCGTCCATTAAGCTACTATCCATTACCAAAAGATACCGATTGCCTGCACTCATTACATTATCAATAATAACAAATTCTGTTTCTACACCATTTTCATCTTCCATAGAAACAACTTCAAATTCATTCTCCAAATCTTCTTCAAATTGGTTTGACATAACACACCTCAACCTTTTTCATTTTGCTTTTTATCTAAATAGCCCTGCAATATATGCACTGCTGCCATTTTATCAATGACATTTTTTCTTTTTTTACGGCTCATATCTGCCTCCAAAAGACTTCTTTCCGCTGCCATTGTACTCATTCTCTCATCCCACAGCACAACAGCAATATTAGGAAACGCTTGCTCTAATTGCTTTTGAAACAGTTTTGTTTTTTCACAGCGTTTTCCCTCTGTATTATCCATATTTTTAGGATAACCCAACACAATCGTATCTACTTCATACTCTTTTATCCATTGTGCAATACGTGAAATACTTTTTTTATATTCTGTATCACTACTTCTTTTAATGACTTCCAAGCCCTGTGCCGTCCAGCCAAAACCATCGCTTACTGCTACGCCAATTGTTCTATCTCCATAATCTAATCCTAGTACTCTCATAGCCCATTCTTCTCTAAATAATTATTGATAACTTCTTCCAACAGCTCATCTCTCTCTAATTTTCGAATTAAAGAGCGTGCATTTTTATGACTCGTAATATAAGTAGGGTCGCCAGAAAGAATATAGCCCACAATCTGATTTACTGGATTATATCCCTTTTCTTTTAATGCTTCACTCACATTTAGCAATATATTTTTTGCCTCATTTTGTTCTTCTTTATCTAAACCATCAAAAAATTGTGTTTCATTCAAATTATCCACGTTTTTTCACTCTCCTTTTTTATACCTTATTTTTTCCGAACTTCTAGCTCTCTTGTTTCATAATAATATAAATTTACAAATTATGCAAATAAAATTTATACAATAATATTTACATTTTTGTTACAATTCCCTTTGCAATCTCTTTTTCTTTGTCTATTATCCTTGTTTTTACAATACAATTTGTAATATTTTTAGCACTTTGTGTATGCACTTTAATATAATTAGTTGTATGTCCCTCATATACATTTTTTTCTATTTCTCTCTCATAAAGCACTTCCATCTCTTGATGAACAAACTGCTCTAAAAAAGATTCTGTCATTTGTTCACTTAGTGCAATCAATTTTTGACTTCTTTCACTTTTTACACGATTTGGAATTTGTTTTGGCATGACTGCCGCTGGTGTTCCTCTCTTTGGTGAATAAGGAAAAACATGTATTTTAGAAAATCGTATCTCTTTTGCAAACTCATAACTTTCTAAAAAGTCTTTCTCGCTCTCTGCTGGAAATCCAACTATCATATCCGTTGTAATGGCAACTTTTGGCATATACTGTCTTAACATTTCTACTGCTTGACGATACTTTTCCACAGTATATTTTCTATTCATTGCCTGCAAGGTTCTATCACAGCCGCTCTGCAATGACAAATGAAAATGGTCACAAATCTTAGAAAGTTTACACAATGTTTCTACAAATTCTTTTGTTACAATATTTGGTTCAATAGAACTAAATCGTATTCTTTTGATTCCTTCTATCTCATGCACTTTTTGAACAATATCCAACAATGTGACATCTTTTAAATCTTTTCCATAAGATGCTACATGAATCCCTGCTAATATTACTTCCTGAAATCCATTCTCAGCCAAACGCTTTACTTCTGCTATGACATCTTCTGGTTTTCTACTTCGAATAACTCCCCTTGCATAAGGTATAATACAATAAGAACAATATTGACTACATCCATCTTGTATTTTTAAATAGGCTCTTGTCCTATTTTCTAATTTTTGTATAGACAGTGGCTCAAATTCTCTCTCTTTCATAATCTCAGAAACATAATTTTGAGGTTTATTTTCTTCTTTATAATTTTCTACCAATTCTACAATACTTTTTCTATCTTTTGTACCTACTACAATATTGACACCCTCTATTGCCATGATTTCCTCTGGCGCAGTCTGTGCATAGCAACCCGCTACCACTACAATACTATTTGGATTTTGTCTCTTTACTTTACGAATTAACTGTCTTGATTTTTTATCTCCAAAATTTGTAACCGTACACGTATTAATAATATATACGTCCGCTTGCTGCTCCATGTCTACTATTTTATAGCCTCTTTGCTCAAACAATTCTGCTATGGCTTCGCTCTCATACTGATTCACTTTACAGCCCAATGCATGGCTTGCCACTGTTTTCATTCTTCCACCTCAAATATTTATCCATTTCTTTATTTGTGTCACAACAGCCCCTTTATTATTATCCCCTGCAACATAATTTGCACACTTTTTTACACCCTCCTCTGAGTGTTCCATCGCAAAACTATATTTCGCTTGCTGCAACATTTCTATATCATTATAATTGTCCCCAAATGTCATACTCTCTTCTGGTGCAATATGCCATCTCTTTTGCAATATCTCTATTGCATGTCCTTTTGATACTCCCTTATTTACTATATCAATACAATCAAATCCTGAAACTGCTATCTCTACTTTATCTTTTAATACCTTTTCTAATATAGGAAAACTATTTTCACTCGCTCCTTGTGGGTCTACTAACGAAATTTTTACAATATCCTCTTTTATATCATCAAAATGATTAATTAACTTAATATTATAGTGGAATTTTGGAGAACTCAAATTTTCTTGTACTTCTGGCTCTGCTGTATAACAACAGCTTTTACCACAATACAATATGCCTACATTCTCCAGTTTCTTAATTTCCGTTACTACAAAATCAATTAATTCTTTTGTCATTACACTAGCATAAATTTCTTCCCCATTATGCACCACATATGCCCCATTTTCTGCCAATATTGTGACATCTTCCAAATATCTTTCAAATGATTTTTCTAAACTTGGTCTCTGTCTTCCACTCGCTGCCACAAAATGTATATTATTTTGTTTGAACTTAGGCAGCAACTCATATATCTCTTTATCAATTTGTTTATCATCTCTCAATAGTGTACCATCCATATCTGTTGCAATTAATTTAATCATACTAAAAATTTCTTCTGCTACTCAAAATATGGACAAACATATCCATATCGAGAATTTTACTGCTTCAACGTGTATGCTTTTGAAAGAATTTCTTCCATTCTACTCAC
>CAMXTM010000146.1 GCA_947246775.1 uncultured Clostridium sp.
ATTTCTAAATACTTTTTATCCTATTTTAACATATTTTTCTATATTTTTAGTAACTTAGTAATTCCTCCTTTTTACTGAATTTTTAAAAATAAAGGCAGCAATTTCATAGCAATTTTAACATCTTTTCCCGAAACCCATACTACATACTGTCTTAATTTATCCCATTTTCTTTTTCTTGTTAAAGGTAAGTTACAAATTTGCTCCATTTCTCCCAATTTCCGAATGACTTCTTCTTTCTCTAGTGAAGAAATTCCCTCCATCATACTAATACTCAATTTTGTTGCTGTAAAATCCATTTCTACTGTTATAATATCTTTTTCATTCTCTTGCTTTACATATAAATCCACTAACCCATTATTGCTATAGTTATTTTTTTGAAATAATTTCATTCTATCAATTAGAAGCAAAACATTTTTTCTACAAACTTCTGCTTGCTGCTCTACTGTTTCATAACCACTCATAACTTCTATGTCTTCCGCAAAACCATCGATTCTATCAATATAATGGCTAATCAACATCAGAAAAAGGGCTTCTATTATATCTTTATCATTATAATATTGTGTCCAAACAATTTCATATTGTGCAAAGTCATTTTCTATCATATTTCGCAATTCATTTTCCTCTATCACAGTTACTCGCCCCCCTTTCCAATATCCTTTATCATATCAAATGCTTTTTATCATGTCAATTTTAACATTTTTATGTATTCTTTTCAAAAAACAAATAGAAAGCTCTGGAATATCCCCAGAGCCTCATTTTTTAATTATTTACACTATCTTCTTTTTCTTTTTGGTCTTTTGCTACTTTTTTCTTTTATTTCTTCAGCAACAGATGCAGTTTCTTCTTTTACAACTTCCTCTTTTGCAACTTCTTCTGTATTTTCTTCCACTTCTTCTGCTACTTCTTCACTAGGTATTCTATTAAACAGTTCTGACAAATACCTTAATGCTTTTGTATCATCTTCTCTTAATTGAGCTAATTCAAAGCGGAATTGCCAGTTACTACTTGATGTACTTGGTATATTCATTCTATGACTGCCGTCTAAACGTAACACATCTTGAATTGGGAATATTGCAAATACCGCTGAGGAACTCATAGCAAGACGAATCAAATCCCATGCAATATCATTGCCACTAATATTCATATAACGGCGTACATGGTCTTTTTCGTGTTCTGTTCCACTTGTATACCACCCAATCGTAGTATCATTATCATGTGTACCTGTGTATACTACTGTATTAGGTTCATAATTATGTGGCAAATAGTCATTTTTACTATCATCAGCAAAAGCAAAATGCAATATTCTCATACCTGGAAAACCTAATTTTTTTCTTAATTTACGTACATCATCTGTAATAATACCTAAATCTTCTGCAATAATTGGTAAACTTCCTAATTCTTTTTCAACAGCTTGAAATAACTTTTCTGCTGGGCCTTTTCTCCATTCTCCCTTTGTAGCATCTTTATCTCCAAAAGGTACTGCCCAATAGCTCTCAAATCCTCTAAAATGGTCTATACGCAAAATATCCACCATATTTAATGTACAACGGATTCTATCAATCCACCATTTATAGCCTGTTTTTTCATGCTCCTCCCAATCATAAAGCGGATTTCCCCAAAGTTGCCCTGTTTCACTAAAGTAATCTGGTGGAACACCTGCTACTACTGTTGGAAAACCTTTTTCGTCCATATAATAATTTTTAGGATTTGCCCATGTATCTGCACTATCGTAAGCTACAAATATTGGCACATCTCCTATAATTTTAATGCCTTTTTCATTTGCATATTGCTTTAATGCTTCCCATTCACGGAAAAATTCAAATTGTAAAAATTTATATCTGTCTATTGCCGTTGCCAATTTTCTTTTCCATTTTTCTAATGCTGCATATTCTCTTTTTACCAATTCCTCTGGCCATGTATTCCATACAGCACCAAAATAATAATCTTTTTGTAAATTTTTTGATAATTTTTTAGCAGTTTTTTCCTCAAAAGCAAAAAATTCATTGGAAAAACCTGCTTCTTGTCTTTCTGCTATAAAATAGTCCTTTAAAGAGGCAAACAAAGCATAATCTTCTAACCAAAAACGATTCTTTTCACAGAATTTTTGAAATTCGGCTTGGTCGGCTGTAAATGCCTTTTTTTGAAAACGTCTATATGCTTTTTCAAATAATCCTCTTTTAAAAGGAATTGCATTGCCATAATCTGTTCTTTTACAGGAAAAAGCAGGCGCAAATTCTATATCTCTTTCTTCTAAATATCCCTTTTGACATAATACTTCAGGACTAATAAATAATGTATTTCCAGCAAATGTAGAAAAACTTTGATAAGGTGAATCACCAAAACTAGTTGGTCCTAATGGCAATACCTGCCAAATATGCTGAGCAGATTGTTCCAAATAATCTACAAATTTATAGGCATTTGGTCCAAAATCACCTATACCAAACTTACTTGGCAAGCTGGAAGGATGAAGCAAAATACCACTACTTCGTTGAAAATTCATAATACCACCCTTTTTCTCTTGGTTTTGTTTAACAATTTATAATTTTATTATAGCGAAAAATTTACTATTTTACTACCCTTTATTTGACAAAATAAAAAATATTTTGGCTGTTTTTTGTCATAATGGCAAATTTATTGTTGCATGAAAAAACATTTTATACAAAAAATAAAGCTGTACTCAATTCTATTGGAATTTTTTCAATGATGATAAGGAGGACTTTTTTATGAAAAAAATTTCTATTTTAACAATAGGCACTATACTTTCATTGATGTTTGGACTTACCGCTTGTGGTGAAAAAGTATCAAACAACTTAGGTGGTGCTACAAGAAAAAACAGCACTTACGATTATGTTGGTAATGAATACAGCTATGACTACAGTGCTATGGGAACAAATGGACAAAACGCAAACAGTTTGTTTGATGCTAATTTATCAAATGGTGCTGGTTACTGGGATTACTACGGCATTACAAACGGAAGCGCCAATGACAGTATGAGAAATGATTTATCAAATGGCTCCAATACTTCTACCATGACAAACGGTTTATCAAATGGTTATAACACTTCTACTATGACAAATGGCTTATATCAAAATACACCATATAATAACGTTAGCAATGTTACAGGTACAGTAAACCCAGCCAACACAGCACTAGACAGTGCCACAATAGCAGATTAAAACACCAGCAAAGCATTATAAAATAACAAAAAACTATTTTATAATGCTTTTTCTAATTTTAAAAGAAATTCTTTTTTATCTAATCCTGAAGCATATCCTGTCAATTTTCCATTTGCTCCAATTACTCTATGACAAGGCACAACAATCGCAACAGGATTATTATGATTTGCATTACCTACTGCTCTTACTGCCCTATCAGAACCAATTTCTTTTGCTATTTGTCCATACGTCTTTGTTCGCCCATATGGAATCATCTGTAACGCTTCCCACACTTTTTTTTGAAATTCTGTTCCCTCTAAGTGCAAAGGTAATGAAAATTCTTTTCTTTTTCCATTAAAATATTCTAATAATTGTACTTCAGCCAAATTCAAAAGTGTTGTTTTTTTTATTGGTATTTCTAAAAATTCTTTTTTTATGCCATAAAAAATATGGCTAATTTTATTTGATGTTTCTATAATGGTCATAATATCTAAAGGTGTTTCTATTTCATAACGATATTGCATTTTAATCTTCTTCTTTCTTTTTTCTATTTTCTCAAATTTATTAGTAGTATAATATATTAGTATATGATAAAATAATTTAAAAAACAACACCATAATAAGGAGGAAATAAAATGCTTGGAACAATTACAAACTGTTGTACTATATTAGCAGGCAGTTTTATTGGCGCTACACTACACAAAGGAATCAAACAAGAATATCAAGATACTATGATGAACGGCTTAGGTCTAGCTGCTCTAGCACTTGGTATCAGCAACTTTGCAAAAGCTATGCCAAACAGTCAATACCCTGTCCTATTTATATTTAGTATGGCTTTTGGTGGCTTAATTGGCTCTATTATTGATTTAGATGGAAAATTTCAAAAATTAGCAAACAAAGTTTCTAGCGGAAATTTAGCGCAAGGTCTTACAACTGCTGTACTACTATTTTGTATTGGCACAATGTCTATACTAGGTCCTATACAAAGTGCTTTAAATGGTGACAACACCTTATTATTTACTAATGCTATGCTAGATGCTGTTACTTCTATGATTTTAGCTTCTAATTTTGGTATTGGTATTGCTCTTTCTGCTATTATATTATTTTTATGGCAAGGCAGCATCTATTGTCTAGCACAATTTATAGGCGGATTTATGACAGAAAGTTTAATGACTGAAATTACTATTGTAGGCGGAATTTTAATTGTTAGTTCAGCACTTGGCATACTCAAAATAAAAAGCATCAAAACATTAAATCTTTTGCCTGCTCTATTCGTTCCCGCCTTATACATTGGCATTACTTCTTTAAACATTAAATTATTTTAAATTGTTTTAAATTGTCAAAATTTACTTTTTATTTATTAAATTAATGTGTATTTTTATATGCAATGCTGTTTCTCTATTGCAGTATATCTTTGTTTCTTGTATAATTTAGATACACCAAAAAATTTATTACACAAATTCATCATTCATTTTTTAAAGTAGTAAGGAGAGAGAAACTATGACAGCAAAAACACATGGTTATATTACAAAGGAAATTGAATTGGAACAAATTTATCAATTTATATTAAAATGGTTTGATTCCTCTGCTAGAGTTAATCGGTACGAAAATAAAAAAGGCGAAAATAACGAAATGGCTGTTTATTTTACATACAAGGGAGAAGAACGCCGTTTATTCGCTATTGTTTACAAAAGCACAAAGTTTTCTAAAACAGGTCAAAAAGAAAGACAAATATTCTTAGATTTAGGCTACTGGGGTTCTAGTGTCGAAATTATGAAATCCATTATTTCTAATTTTTCTGGCTATTTAGATGAAAATGACTGTGATGATGAAGAACCTTACTTCATTGAAGAACACCCAGAAGGTATTATGCCTAATGTTATCAAAATTACACGCTCTGAATTAAATAGACGAATGGGCGGCACTGTTGTTATTATTGATGATGAAGAATAAACAAAAAACCTTAGCATTTTTACTATGCTAAGGTTTTTTATTTTACTAAAAATTATTTCTTTTCTTGCATTTCTTTCATTTTTAAGCTCATTTTTTCACTAAATGTTTTCTTTTTCTTATTTGCCAAATTTGTTCCTTTTACTTTTACAATATAAATTCCTGCTAGTTCTACTTTTACATTCTTTTTGACAGGTATAATTTCAAAAACAGATTTATCACACATCAGGTTAACAATCTGTGGCCCTACTTTTGCTTTTACTAAAGGCATTTTTCTCATTCTTGCCATTTTGGGCATTTTGTCATATACTGCTTTTGTCATATTTGTAGGTGATGGTTTTTCTATCTTTTTGTCTATTACAAAAATTTGTGTCAAAACTTTATTCTGTTCAATAAAATCTTGAGCTTGTATCATTTTCCCCATATTTTTTCGATTGAAATAATACAATATTCCAAGCACTATAATGACAATAATAAGCACTATCAATAATATATCTAGCACAACTTTTCCTCCTCATTTATATTATTTTTTGAATAAAATAGTACCTTGCTCTTATTTTAACATTGTTTTCTATTTTAGGAAATAGAAAATAAAAATTTTTTCTCTTAATTTTACAAATGTTATAAAATAAAGAGGAAAAAACAAAAAAAATACGTTATAATAATTAT
>CAMXTM010000147.1 GCA_947246775.1 uncultured Clostridium sp.
TTCTATCCATTGCTCTGTTTTTTTCAATACAGGATACATTTCTTCTGGATATTCAAAATCTTTTGCCTCTTTTTCATCATACTCTACAGCAGGAGCAACATAATATTTATGAAGTTCATAATATCCATTTTCTTCTAAATATTTCGCAACTTTCATAATCGTTCTATAATCTGTATTTTCATAAAAATTGTCATAATAATAGCTGACTGTTCCATCATAGTCTTGTTGAAATTGCCAAAGAATAATTTGATGAAATACCTCTGCCCATATTGGCATATTTTTACTATAACTTTCTTCAAAAACAATATAGTCATCAAAACCTGACAGCACTTCATTAGCATATGCTGTAGGGTATCCTACAATACCTCCCTCTATTTCTTTTTGTCTTTCCTCTCCTTTTATTTCTTCTAACAATTCTTCTAATTCTTGAAATAATTTTTCAATATCCAAAATAAGTACCTCCCCTTGTACTATATTTTTCTTTTCTTAACAGCAGCTACAAAAGCATAATATTATATTTATATTTATTTTTGCTTTTCTTTTTGTAAGGCAATCAATGCTGCCCTATTTTTTGTTAAAATGTCTACATAAAAATTCCAGATAGCTCTTTCGCCGTCTTCTGTTTCTATCCATTGTTCTGTTTTTTCCAATACAGGATACATTTCTTCTGGATATTCATTAAATCCATAGCCCTCTACAGCAGGAGCAATATAATATTCATAAAGCTCAGCATATCCATTTTGTTTTAAATATTGCGCAACTTCCATAGTTATTTTATAATCTGTATTTCCATAAAAGTTTTCATAATAATATCTAACTACTCCATCATAATATTTTTGAAACTGCCAAAGGGAAATTTGATGAAATGCTTTTGCCCACATTAGCATAGTTCCACTATGAATCATATCCGAAATATAGACTTGAAATGTTTCTAATAAATCAGAATCCCACATTGTAATACATTCTTCTATTTCTCCATTTTGTTCTTCTTTTTCTAATTCTTCTATTGTTTCTTCTAATTCTTGAAATAATTCCTCAATATCCAAAATAAGTACCTCCCCTTGTACTGTATTTTTCTTTTCTTAACCGCAGCTACAAAAGCATAATGTTATCCTGTTTATTTCTGCTTTTCTTTTTGCAAGGCAATCAATGCTGCTTTATTTTTTGTTAAAATATCTACATAAAAATTCCAAACCATCTCTAAATTTTTTACTTCTACTGCCCATTCTTCTGTCTTTTTCAAATTCGCTCTCCAGGCAGGATATTCTTCATCTGTAGGGTATTCATTTGGCTTACAATCTATAGCAGGAGCAACATAATATTCATAAAACTCAGCATATCCATTTTCTTTTAAATATTGTCCAACTTTCATAATTGTTTTATAGTCATTTTCTTCATAAACATTTTCATAATAAACATCTATTCCTTCATAAAGTATTGAAAACTGCCAACCATAAATTTGATGAAATGCTTCTGCCCATATTGGTCTTGGTTTATTTTTAAAATGATTTAAAATATATTCGTTAGTATCTGTTACCACTCCTAAATCAAGCGATGTAGGAATTTGTTCGTCATCTATTTCCCCATTTTGTTCTTCCTTTAATCTTTTTAATTCTTCTATTGTTTCTTCTAATTCTTGAAATAATTCCTCAATATCCACTTCAATACTCAAAACAAATACCTCCCCTTTGTGCTATATTTTTTATAATGCTTTTTCTGGCAAGTCGTTCAATGTCACAAAGGTATAGCCTTTTTCTCTCAAACTCGTTATAATATCGGGCAGCGCTTCTGTATTGGATTGGGAAACGGCGTGCAACAACATAATACTACCATTATGATAATTTTCCATTACCATATTATATGCTGCCTGCTTTCCTGGCTGATTGTTTACGTCCCAATCGCCATAAGCAAAACTCCAGAATATGGTTTTATAGCCTAACGCCTGTGTACGCTCTAAAGAATGTATACTATATACGCCCTCTGGTGGTCTAAAAAAGTGTGGCATCTCTTGTCCTGTTACTTCTTTAAAATATTCTGCACAGTCATTTATTTCTGTAGCAATTTGCTCATCTGTCAACTTTGTCATGTCAGGGTGTGTTACACTATGGTTGCCTACAATATGCCCCTCTGCTACCATTCTTTTTATCAATTCTGGATTATCTCTTATGTAGGACTTTGTGACAAAAAATGCTGCTTTTACATCATATTCTTTTAAAACATCTAAAATTTTTTCACTATAACCATTTTCGTAGCCCTCATCAAATGTTAAATAAATTGTTTTCTTTTGTGTCTCCCCTAAATAATAGGCATCATATTTGCCAATCGCAATCTCAGACTGTGCTGATGGTGGCGTATTGTTTTGATTTCTTTTAAACCACCATGATTTTCTGTCATGATACCCTACCGCTGGATTATTTTCTTGTGGCTGTGGTGGTACTTCTACAGGGTCATCTATTGCATCTACAACTGTTTTTTCATTTTCTATCATTACTATTGGTGTTTCCATGATTGTTGGCGTTCCTCCTACTCCTGTTCCCAAAACAAAAGCAGACATCAATGAAACAATCGCTCGAATATCTAACATAGTCATTCCCTCCTTGTATTTTATACTATAAATTTACCATTTTACATGGTTCTAATCAAGCCTTTTTTTCAAACAAAAAACCCCCGTTTTTAAAACGAGGGCTTTTATTCTCTATTACATTATTATTTTAAATTGAACCAAGCTTTTAAACCTAAATATTCAGCTACATCGCCTAATTCTTCTTCAATTCTTAACAATTGATTGTATTTTGCAACACGGTCTGTTCTTGCAGGAGCACCTGTTTTAATTTGACCAGCATTTACAGCAACTACGATGTCAGCGATTGTTGCATCTTCTGTTTCACCAGAACGATGGGATACTACTGCTGTCATGTTGTTTCTGTTTGCTAATTGAATTGCATTGAATGTTTCTGTCAATGTACCAATTTGATTTACTTTAATCAAGATGGAGTTACCAGCTTTCAAATCAATACCTTTTTGTAATCTTTGAGTATTTGTAACGAATAAGTCGTCACCAACAAGTTGTACTTTTCCGCCTAATTCTTTTGTTAATAACTGCCAGCCTTCCCAGTCTTCTTCAGCAAGACCATCTTCAATAGAGATGATTGGGTATTTGTCGCAAAGAGCTTTCCAGAACTCAACCATTTCTTCAGATGTTCTAACAACTTCTTTGCCAAGCATTTTACTTTCGCCAGGGAAGTGATATTTTCCATCTTTTTCGTCATACAATTCTGTAGAAGCAGGGTCCATAGCGATTTTGATATCTTCTCCCCATTTGTAACCAGCTTTTTCTACTGCTTCTTTAATTAAGTCAATAACATCATCAGCTGTTGCAAGGTCAGGAGCAAAACCACCCTCGTCACCAACTGCTGTAGAAAGACCTTTGCCTTTTAATACGCTCTTCAAGTTGTGATAAATTTCAGCACACATTCTTAATGCTTCTTTGAATGTTGGAGCGCCAACAGGCATAATCATGAACTCTTGAATGTCTACTGTGTTATCAGCGTGTTTACCACCATTCATAATGTTCATCATAGGAACAGGCATTGTTTTTGCATTGAATCCACCAAGATATTGATATAAAGGCATTTTTAATGCTTCTGCTGCTGCTTTTGCAACTGCCATAGAAACACCTAAGATTGCATTAGCACCCAATTTTGCTTTGTTAGGTGTACCATCTAAGTCAATCATTTTTGTATCAATTGCTACTTGGTCAAGTGCATTCATACCAATGATTGCATCAGCAATGACATCATTTACATTGTTTACTGCGTCCTGCACACCAGCACCAACATATCTGGAACCGCCGTCACGCATTTCAACTGCTTCAAAAGCACCTGTAGATGCGCCAGAAGGTACTGCAGCTCTACCTACTACACTATCTTCTACGATAACTTCTACCTCTACTGTTGGGTTTCCTCTGGAATCCAATATTTCTCTTGCATGAACATCAGTAATTTCAATATAGCTTTTCATGTTTTTATTCCTCCTCTTTTTAAAACATATTTTCATACTGCTTTCACAATATGTTCTGTGGTATATTTTAGCAAACTTTTATCTTATTTTCAACCGAAAATATACATTTTCAGCAAAAATTACTAAATTATTTGCTTACAAGCAAACTTTCTCCTGTCATTTCAGCAGGTTTTTTAATATCCATCATTTCAAGCAATGTTGGTGCAATATCAGCCAACTTTCCGCCCTCTCTCAAGCCAATACCATCTGTATAGTTTACAAGTATAAATGGTACTGGGTTTGTTGTATGAGCTGTGAAAGGTTCTCCTGTAGTATAATCTACAAGTTGGTCGCTATTTCCGTGGTCAGCACAAATAAACATTTGTCCACCTACATCTATCAATGCTTTTAATACTCTTTCCAAGCAACTATCTATTGTTTCAATTGCTTTGATTGCTGCTTCTAATACGCCTGTATGTCCTACCATATCTGGGTTTGCATAGTTAATAATAATCAAATCATATTCTTGAGAATTGATTGCTTTTACCAGTCCATCTGTTACACCAATTGCACTCATTTCTGGCTGCAAGTCATATGTTGCAACTTTTGGTGATGGTACAAGCCATCTATCTTCATTTGGATTTGGTTCTTCTACTCCACCATTAAAGAAAAATGTAACATGAGCATATTTTTCTGTTTCAGCAGTTCTCAACTGTTTCAAACCTAATGATGAAATATATTCACCTAATGTATTTGTTAATCTTTGTGGTTTAAATGCTACTAATTTATTTTCAATTGTAACATCATATTCTGTAAAGCATACATATACAATATCTTTTGGTGCATTGACTCTTTCAAAACCATCAAATGCATCATCACAGAATGTTCTTGTAATTTCTCTTGCTCTATCTGGGCGGAAATTAAAGAATATAACAGAATCTTTATCTTTTATTGTACCGATTGCTTTACCTTGTTCATCTACAATCGCAGTAGGCATTACAAACTCATCTGTTTTGCCATCTGCATAAGATGCTTTAATACATTCTTCTGAACTTGCTGCTGTTACACCTTTTCCAGAAACAATAGCATCATAAGCAATTTGCACACGTTCCCAACGTTTATCCCTATCCATAGCATAGTAACGTCCAGAAACAGTAGCGATTTTACCAACACCGATTTCTCTCATTTTTGCTTCTAACTGTGCCAAATAATCTACGCCAGAAGATGGTGGTGTATCTCTACCATCTAAGAAGCAATGTACAAATACTTTTTCCAAACCGTTTCTTTTTGCTAACTGAAGCAATGCATAAAGATGTGTATTATGACTATGCACACCACCATCAGAAAGCAATCCAAACAAATGCAATGCACTGTCATTTTCTTTACAATTTTTTACTGCTTTTAGCAATTCTTCATTTTCATAAAAATCGCCATCTTCAATTGCTTTTGTAATTCTTGTCAATTCTTGGTATACAATACGTCCTGCTCCAATATTCAAATGTCCAACTTCTGAATTGCCCATTTGTCCATCAGGCAAACCAACATCTAAACCACTTGCATATCCTTTTACGCATGGGTACTTTTCTATAATTTTATCTATTGTAGGTGTATTTGCTTGTCTGATTGCATTGCCCTCTGTTTTGTCATTAATACCAAAACCATCTAATATCATTAAAACTGTAGGTTTCTTACTCATAATATGCTCCTTATTTTCAGATTACAAAGCGTAACTTTATAACCTTAAAAGGGTTTCT
>CAMXTM010000148.1 GCA_947246775.1 uncultured Clostridium sp.
ATATCCCTTTCCACGCTTGTTGGGGAATGCCCCAAACCCCTAGTACAAATTTTTTGAAATTTGTAAAACACCTTCGGCGTGGCAAAACCATAAAAATACAAATAAAAAAATCGGGAAAACGACATAAAATAATTTTCTCATTTTATTCTATTGATTGGTATTTTTCTATTTACTTTTTTCTATTTGATACCCCAACATTTCTTTTTTTTGCTTTAGCATATTTCTGATAAATTTGCTATTTTTCTACCAAATAATATTTGATATTGTTATTACAATTCTTTTACTTTGGAGAACTTTTTATAAGCACTTTTTTCAAAAAATATTTTCGCTTTTTTATGTTTTACAAATTCTTTATTCATAACATATTTAAATTATTTTCTTGTTCAATCAAAGATAATATTCCCTGTTGCTTAAGAAAGTTATATAAAAACAATTTTCTGTTTTTGTGTCCATTTTGTTAAGAAAGATGTGTTCCTTTAAAAATTAACAACCAAAATATCAGAAGTTTAAATACTGTTGCTAACATGGAAAGAGCAAAAAAGTTATTTTTGTAATTTGGCTAATATCATAGTTTTTTTAAAAAAATAAACTTGTGTCATTTGCTATACTATGTTATATTTATGATAAAGGAAGTGTGCTGAAATGAGTTTTAACCCTAATTATTTACCAAAATCAGATGTTGTTTTTACTGTAATGTTTTTAAATAAGGAACTTTGTGAAAGAACATTGGAAGCTATTGTTGGAAAACATATAGAGCTTGTCGACATTGTAGCAGAATATAAAAATGATTTACACAAAGCTGCTTTAAATTCCATTTATTTTGATATAAAAACGAGAGCAGTAGACGGACGGATTGTTACATTAGATTTGCAAAGAGTTTATAGTAAAGATAGAATTAGAAACAGAACAATATTTTATGCTTGTAGAGAAATTGCTTCTCAAAAGGTCGAAAAAAGTAAATATGAAAATTTAAAAAGTGTCATTGTTACTTTTATATTGACAGAAGCTCCACTAAAACATACTACTTTTAACCGAAAAATAAAATTGGTAGAAGAAGAAACAGGAAAAGTATATAGTGATTTATTGACGATACATGAAATAAATATCAGACATATTTCAAAAAAACATAGTCAAGAAATGCAAATATTAAAACATTTTTTTGAAATAGATACAGAAAAAAGTTATCAGAAATTTGTTTTAGATTATGCACAAACACAATTAGGAGCATTACTTTTAGGGGCATATGATACTGCTGTTTCTGACCCATCTGTATTGGATTATTTGAGTGAGGAGGATAAGTATATGATTCGTTTAAGTGAAGAAGAAAGATTGCTGGAGCGTGCAGAAGGAAGACAAGAAGAACGTATTGAAATTGCTAAAAAATTGTTAAGTCAAAATATGGATATTGTATTTATTTCTTCTATAACTGGCTTATCCGAAAAAGAACTTGAATTTTTAAATTAAATTTTTAAATATTAGGACAAGGCAGAACAAGGAATATAGTTTTTGTATTTCTTGTTCTTTTACTTTTGTAAATACCTCCTATTATTTTTTTCAAGTATTGTAGATACAAGCTATCTAAATGTTATTTTTCTTTTGTTGATACTTTTTATCTTTCCTTTTACATTTATTCTTTCAAACGTTATAGTTACAGCTTCGCTAATAATCATTTTACATACTGATTGTCTTTTGACAGCATTTTTACTACTCTACATTAAAATTTTGTATGTACTATTTTCTGTTAAAACTATGTTTCTTGATTTCCTTCAAGGAGCGTAATAATGTTACGACCCTTTTCGCCTTTATTGTAAAATTACTTAATCATTTTAACTTTTTTTAAAATTGTTTTGTAATAAAATTTCTATTTTTCATCAACACCTCATATACACCACATCCTGTTAAAACTCAGGCAGTATAAGCATTGTTTAGAGTGCCTATTCGTACAATTTTTTCCTCATCATCTATTGCTTTTAACATATACTACTATTACTATGAGTAATCCATTCTACAACTTCTTTTGCCAAAAATAAGGGAGTTTTAAAATCTCTATTTACTTTTTAGTAAAAACCGTTAAAATTAGAATACCCTTATTTTCTTCCAAAGTGTTGTACATACAACGTTTCTGAATGCTATTTTTTTTCATTGATGTTTTTTACCTTTTTACTTCACTTGCTCTTTCAAAGGTTGTAACTACAAACGCTTCCAAACATTATTGTTATTTTATTGGTATTGAATGGTTTTAAAAATGGCATTTCCCTTGTCAACTAAAAAACAGAAACGTGACACGTTTCTGTTATAGGTAATCAAGGAAAAACTCTACCAGCGAAAACTGGAGTGTATTCCTTTTTTATTTAGATATTCTTGTCTTGCTTTCTCTTTTTCTTCTTCAGTAGGTGCAGTTTTATACTTTGTATACAATTCTCTCATTATCAAACTATCTAATTTCTGTTCTAAACCTTTTTTTATTTCTAGCCATAAATTTTCTTGTTCAAAAATAAAATATTTGGTAAGTGCAATAAAAAGTTCTTGTGAAATCTGTACGTTTTTCATATCAATCCATCAATCTCCTTATCCAAGACCGCAATTCAACTCCGCAAAATTTTAAAAAAATTGCGGTCTTCCCTTTGTAACAATTTTATCCAATATTTCATCAATACTAACAAAAAATATTTATAAAATCTATCCATTTTTTACATATACTTATCAATCTTTTCTGTTAATAATACTAAAAACACTTGTAAAATCTATATATTTTTCATAACTGGTTATCTATCCTTTTATCAAGTCCGCAAGACCGCAAAGTTCTAATTTTGCAACCTTGCGGTCTTGCTTTTTGGAAAATAATATTCTATAAATATCAATGCAAATTTTCTATATAATTTATATATTTTTTATATTAAATAATTAATATTCTTGTCAATAACAACAAAAAAATTATTAAAATATATATTTTTTATAAATATTTGCTATTTTCTTATTAAGAGTTCAAGACCGCAAAATTTTTATATTTTTTGCAACCTTGCAACTTTTTGCAATGTTGCGGACTTCATTTATTAAATTCCCAATACCACAAATCATTAATTTTTTTTGCTTTTATTTTTAATTCTCTTTTTGCACTTTCTAATGTCCTTTTAGAAATACCTTTTTCATTAGCCATATTGAATATTTCACTGCTTTGTACCATATTTGAATTTTCTGAAAGCTTTTGGAACATTTGTTTTGCTTGTTCCAACTTATTTGCTTTTGGAACAATTCCACCTAATACTTCATCAGCAGTAATTTCATAATCTCCTAACCATTCAAATCCTTCTTCTGATAGTCGAAATGCCTTAGAATGTCCAAATGCTGCAATATTATTTTTTATTTGAACCACAGCTCCCATATCAGCTTGTCCTTGTATTCTGCCTACTAGTATCACACTTCTTGCTACTGCAAAAAAGTCAATAGAGCCCATACCTCTATATACCGCTTTATTTCCTGCTACCTTATTCATATGACCAATCAAAAGAATGGCACATTTATATTTTTCTGCCAACAGTCCTAATCGCTTCGTTATATTTCTTGCTTCATTTGCCCTATTCATATCCATTCCTCCGCCCAAATAGGCTTGTATTGGGTCTAATATAAGCACTTTTGCATTTGTTTGTATCAAAGCCTTTTCTAATCTTTCATCTGTCATAGATAATAATTTATTGCTTTCATCAATAACCAATATTCTACTACAATCTGCTTCTGCACTTTCTAGCCTTGGCTTTACTGTATCTGCAAGACCATCTTCTGCTGTTTGATATATAATATTTACAGGTTTTTGTGTCATTGTTTCATTTTCTAATACCTCACCTTTTGACAGTTTTGCTGCTATATTTAGTGCAAGTGTTGTTTTACCGTCGCCAGGGTCGCCTTGAATAATGGTTAATTTTCCATAAGGAATAAAGGGATACCAAAGCCATTCTATTTGCTGTGATTGAACATCTGACATTTTAATGATTTTTAAACTTGTTTCTTCCATAAAAAGTCCTCCATTATTTATAAAATTTTATTGCTACAATGAAGAACCTCTGTTATACTTATATTTGTGGATATATAAGATAACAGAGATTTTTCAGTTATCATAGGTCTTAACAGTTGCTGCTGTTAGGACTTATTTTTTTCGCTATCAATCAAATCTGCTATCTTTCTTTGTTGGTTTGGATATAAATGCCCATAAGTATTTAATGTAATTCGTATATCTTTATGTCCTAATCTTTCTTTTATTAAAATAGGGTCAACACCTTTATTGATAAGATATGCCACGTGTGAATGTCTTGTATCGTGCACACGAATACGCTTTACTCCTGCTTTCTCTATATGACGTTTCATTTTATGCTGTACTGCTTCTTGAACTATCGGAAAAAGTCTTTCCTCATCTGGCATACCATAATATCTATCAATAAAGCATTTTATTTCCTGTTTTAAAAATTCTGGTATTTCTATTACTCTTATTGATTGTTTTGTTTTTGGTTCTGTAATGATATCTTGTCTATTTGTTCGGTAATAAGTTTTAGTGATATTAATTTGATTTTTCTCAAAATTAATATCTTGTTTTGTCAATGCTAACAATTCTCCTATTCTACAACCTGTCCAAAAAAGAATTTCAAAAATAATATAGTATCGTGTTCCTTGCTCTATTGTTTGAATAAATTTTTGATATTCTTCTATCGTCCAAAAATCTAAACTTCTCGCATCAAAACTCCCCATTCGTTTTACCTTTTTACATGGATTAACTGCTAAGTCGTATATTCGGGAAGCATGAGTAAACAAACAAATTAACTGATTTTGAATCATTCTTAAATATGCTTCTGAAAATCCCTTTGTTTGCATTTCATTTTGCCATTGTATGATTTGGGAAGCTGTAATTTCATTCATCTTTTGACTTCCAAAATAAGGAATAATATGTTGCTCCATCATATATTTCTTGTTTTTTATAGTGCGGTCTTTCAATTCATTTTGTTTGTCATCAAAGTAAATGTCTACAAACTCACTTAATTTCATGTCCATACTTCTATTATTATTTAACTTTTTCTGTCGCTCAAATTCTAAGGCATCTCGTTTTGTTTCAAAACCTCTTTTTCTCTTTTTTTTCTTTTCTCCTTTTACATTTGTTTCAAACCATTGAGCAGTCCATTTTTTGGTATCTTTTTCTTTGTAAGCCATAGTATTCTCCTTTTTTATGATTCATAGCCATATATTTTTTTTGCTAAATATATCTTTGGAATTTTACCTGCTATTTTAATATAACCTTGTTCTGCAAGTTCTTCGTTTAACTTTTTTACTAACTTATAGGCATAAGATTTCGAACAACCTAATTGCTGTGCTACTTCATCAGCAGTCATCATATATTGATAATTTGCCATACATTCAACCTCCTTTTTGAAATCGAAATTTATTACAATATTTATATTTATTTATTGTACGTTTTTCGTATATAAATTTTACTTTTATGTTTTTCATATATGTGATATGATAATAATGAAATTTATATTATTCGTAATCACTTTTTATATGAAAGTAGGAGATTTTTATGGGAGATGGAAAAAAATTAAAAGAAATACTGAATCATAAAGGTACCAATGTCCGCAAAATTGCAAAAGCTACTGGAATTAGTGCAACTACACTTTATTCAATCATTCAAAAAGATTCCAATATACGATTTGATTTTGCTTTGCGTTTAGCAAATGAATTAGAAATTGATGTAAATGAAATAT
>CAMXTM010000149.1 GCA_947246775.1 uncultured Clostridium sp.
CATCATAACACAAATGTATGAGCATATGCTTTTAATGGAGCAATTTGAAAAATCTTATTTATTGTAATGTTAGTGAATATAATATGATAAAAGAGTTTAGGCGATGTCTGAACTCTTTTTTTATGTTTTTTGTTCTATTTTTTTGATTTTAACATATATTTGTTTTGTAGAAAGGGGGACGAACTGTGGACGAAGAACGGCTTCGTATGAGGCGAGAACTGATACAGAGAACAAGACAAGGTAGAACATCAAATAGAAACAAAAACCAAACAGCGGGAAAACAATTTTTTATGTTTCGTATTTATGTGACCATGATGCTTGTAGGGGCAGCGATTGTGCTTTCTCTTTTTGATACAAGTACAGCAAATACGATTACAGAAAGTTTAAAAGAAGCGATTGCCTATGAGATGCCATTGGGAACAGTAGAACAGTGGAAACAAAAAGCAATTTCGGTCTTTCAGCAAAAAGGGGAAGATATGGAAACGCAGCAAGAGCAAAACACACCAGAACAGGAAGTACCACAGCAAACACAACAGGTTGAGCCAGAAAAGAGTAATACAAATACTTTTCAGCCTGACTTGAGTGAAAATAGTGGTAAAATTCCCTAGAACAGAGGTAGTAAACCAAGTGACAAAAGAAAATAAACAACAAAAATGGATAGAGCCAGTCAATGGTGTGATTACGTCCTCTTGCGGAGAGAGAGAAAACCCTATCTTGCAAAAAATGGAGTATCATAACGGATTAGATATTGCAGTAGCAGAAAATACGGAAGCAGTAGCAGTAAAAGATGGCGTTGTAACAGAAGTGAGGACTTCTGAAACATTGGGCAATGTGCTAAAGTATCAAACAGAAGATGGCTATACCATTATGTATGCGCATTTAAACAGCGTTTTGGTAGAAAAGGGAGAAAAGATAAAACAGGGGCAAACCGTAGCAGTGACGGGCAATACAGGCTTATCAACAGGTCCACACATTCATTATAGTATTTGGAGGGGGGATATGCTTATCAATCCGATGCAGTTTGTAGAGCTAAAATATACAGAAGATGTCAAAGCGGAATATCTGGCAAGGGGCGTGATATTGCCATGAAAAAGAAATTTCGCATTAGAATACACCCTTTGGTTTTACCGCTTTTTGTATTTTATTTACTAAATGGCAATGGTTTACTATTTTTTATGATGTTTCTTTTTGTAACATTGCATGAAATGGGGCATTGTATTGTAGCGGCGTGTTTTGGGGCAAAAATAAGACAAATTACCATTACACCAATAGGCGAAAGGGCAGTCATAAAGGGATTGGAACAGTGTTGCTTGTTAAAGAGGGAAATGGTGTATTTTTCGGGTATTTTGGTAAGTTTGTGTATGAGCATATTGTGTATGGTTTGCGGCAATCTATTCTTTTTTGGTTTTAATATGATGCTTGCGTTGTTTAATATGATGCCGTTTTTGCCATTAGATGGGGGAAATATACTACTTCATTTTGCTGGTGTAAAATATGGCATATTGAGAACAGCGAGCGTATTGGTTAAAATGAGTAAGGGATTTGGTTATTTTTTAATGGGAGTAGGCGTGTTGCAGGTTATACTGTATCCTTATAATATTTCCCTTTTGTTAATCGGCTGTTATATTGTTTATAGTAATCAAAGAGAGTATTTGCAACTTACCTATCAGACCTATCAGGCACTGCTAAAAGACCGTAGCACTATTAAACAAGTGCAGCAAGTTTATACCAAAAGAGATGTCAAGTTAGGGGAATTGGTAGAAAGAATGCATTTTGATAAATATTTTTTTTATTGTTGTGTCATGAGCGATAAAATTGTGTGGAAAAGTCAAAAAGAAGTTATGGAAATGCTGTTAAAAAAGGGCGCAGAGGGGTGCGTCTGGGAGTAAACGAACAGAGTATTACTTGACAAGGAATACTCTGTTTATAGATTAATTTTGTTCACTTAAGTATTTTTTTAAATCATTCAGTAAATTTTCTTCTAAAGGGCTTTCACCAGTAATAGCGGTCAAAAAGTTGTATAAAGAACCATCAAATGTATTATCAATAAAGTTTTTTGTCCAATGTTTAATATGTTCTGCTTTTGTTTTGGATTGTATTGTAGGATAATAGTATTTTTTATTTTTGATTAGGTCATATTGTAGAGCGCCTTTTTCAATCAGCTTTACTAAAAAAGTATTGAGTGTTTGCTTTTTCCAATTTTTAGACTTGTTTTCATTAAAATATTTTAGTATTTCTGCCGCAATTAGCTTGCTGTCTGTACTCCAAAGAAATTCCATAATTTCCATTTCTGTTGCGGACAAATTGTATTTACTTTTGCTTTTCATAACAACATCACCTCATATAACATCATATAATACCATATACTAAAAGTCAATCGTATCTCTATTGAAACAGCATAAAAAATGGAAAAAAATGTTGCATATTTCTGTAGTATATGATAGAATAAAATTGTAAACTAATGAGTTAGTGTGTGAAATAAAAAAGGGTGATGTCATGACAAAATTAAAAAAAGAAATTTATGTTTTTGTAGTAGTGATGATTTTTGTAACAATCGCAAATATGGTACAGTGTTATAATGATACAAAAACGTATACGGTTTCTTATCCTAAAACAGTACAAGAAATGCAAAAAAGTATTGATGAGGATATTACAGAAATCAATGACAAAGCCATTACAAAGGGTTCGGTTATCCTGTTGGTAACAAAAAACAATGAAAATTTGTATTTGTATCATTTAAAAAGAGGATTTTTTACATTAAAGTATAAAATAGAATTTTATGATACCATGATAGAAAAAGGTTGGACATATCACATTAAAGATTGTTTTGAAAAATTTGATTGTTATGTAAGTGAGAATAATCAAATTGAGATTAACCCAGCATCATTTGCAAGCAATCTAAACTGGAACAATTTTATCATAAAATGGTTAGCACCTGTTGTTACTATCTCAGCATTTATTATTGTACATTTTGTAAGAAAAAAAGAATAAATTATGATAGTTTACTGTTTTAAAAATGGGTATTAGTCAATTTTTATACCATTTGGAGTATTGGGAAAAAGGTTAAATTATTTTGTTGTCTGTGTTATAATAAGATGTATACAAAAATGGTGTTAAAAAAGGACGGGTATCATGCTATTATTTTTAGAAACAGTGAATATTGTAGCGATTTTTATTATGGTTTTTATGTTAGTAGTAATATTAAGGCAGCAATCTTCTAAAGTGCAGCTTGCGTTTGTACTGTATGATATGTTTACTATTTTTTTTGTAATTGGTATTCATTTGGAATTACTTCGTTCGGATACAGTAGGGGAAGCACTTTCTGGGCTGTGTGTGCAATATATAGGACAAGTAGGTTTGTTGATGTCTCTTTTATGGTTTGTTTCAGAATTTGTAAAAATTCCTATTTCAGCACGTGTCTATCAATTGGAGGCAATTTGCGATATTTTTGTGCTAGTGGGTATTTTTACAGCGGAGAAACATACTTTTTTTTATAGTTCTATGAGGATATTAACCGATGGACTGTATAATAGAATAGAAGTAGGGCGTGGTATACTTTGGCATTTGCACTTTGTTCATTTGTATGCTGTTGTGCTTACTGTTTTAATTTTGTGTATGTTAAAATATAAAACAAGTACACCAATACAAAGAAAAAGGATTAAATATGTTGCAGTAGGGCATGGAGCGATATTGTTATTGCTTGCGTTAAAAATAGTAGGTGTATTTGGAAGCTATAATCCTATTGTCATTGCTATGGCGTTTAGTATGTCTTGTATGATGTTGGCGGTTGTAAAATATGGCTATTTTGGCTCACTTCATGCAGCAGTGGATAATGCTTTTAATCATGGAAGTGAAGGTCTTATTGTTTTAGATGATGAAAAGATGATTGTTTTTGTAAATCGTAAAATGAATGAGTTGTTTCCAGATATTCATAAAGGGAATACAATAGATAGTTATGAAAAAATAAAAAAGCTGATAGAGGGAAAGGAGCATTTTATTCATCAAAATGGCAAAGTGTATGAACTGCGTGTAGAAGATATTATAGAGTATGGCGAAAAAAATGGTTGTATGCTGTGGCTTATTGACCAAACACAGCAAATTTTGACTATGAAAAAACTAAAAGAAGCGGACGAAGCAAAAACACAATTTTTAATGATGGTCAGCCATGAACTGCGTACACCTATGAATACGATACTTGGCATGAATGAAATGATTATTAGAGAAAGTAAAGAGGAAGAAATCAAAGACTATGCCAATGAAGTAGCAGATGCTGGAGAACATATGTTATTGTTAATTGATGAAGTGCTTAATGCCTCAAGGCTAGAAAGTGGTATACCTACGATTCAAAAAGAGCCTTATCAGATTAGTAAATTATTTGAAAAAATAGAAGAACTGATGCGTCAAAATGCAGAAAAAAAGGGGCTTGCTTTTACAGTAGAAGCAGAAAGTGATTTAATGGAACAAGATAATTTTTTAGTAGGGGATTTTGCGCATCTTTTTCAAGTGCTTATCAATTTACTGTCTAATGCAATCAAATATACAGATAGTGGTTTTGTAAATTTAAAAGCGGAGGTAGTAGAAGAGTTTGAGGGCAAAAAACTTGTATTTTCTGTTTGTGACAGTGGAATTGGCATTTGTGAAAAAGAATTAAATATCATATTTGAAAATTTTGAGCGAGGAAGCAATACGAGCAATCGAGAGGGTATAGGCTTGGGGCTTGCCATTGTAAAGCAGCTTACTGATGCAATGAAAGGAAAAATAACAGTAATAAGCGAATTAGGAAAGGGTAGTATATTTTCCATTGCATTGTTGTATGAAAGAGCAACAGAACAACAAATTGCTGCATGGAAAGAAAAAAAGCAAAAAAATGCAGCAAATGTAATATATGGAACAGAACAGGAGTCACCTGATTTTCATACTAAAACAATTCTTGCGGTAGATGATAACGAACGTAATTTAATGGTGCTAAAACATTTGCTCAAACGAACAAAAGTAAGCATAGAAACAGTAGAAGATGGAGAAGAAGCAGTAAAAGCGTGTATGGATAAAAAATATGACTTGATTTTGCTAGACCATATGATGCCGAAAATGAATGGTATTGCTACACTTTATGAAATCAAAAAAGGAAAAGAGGGAAAAAATCAAGATACGAATGTCATTGCTCTGACTGCAAATGCAGGAAAAGGAGCAGAAGAAATGTATTTGTCAAAGGGATTTGTGGGCTATATTAAAAAGCCAATTGACCCAGAACAGTTAGAAGAAATGCTTGTGTATTATCTTGGTATAGAAAAGACAAAACAGCATATTATCAATGAAGTGATAGAAGAAGAATGGTTAAAAGAGCTGGAACAATATGAGATTGATTCTCAAAAGGGGCTGCGCTATTCGGATATGGATACAGAATTTTATAAAGAATTGCTCCTATTGTTTGTAAAAGAAAGAGAAAAGCGACAGCAACAGTTGCAAAATAGTTACCAAAATATTATGGCTCAACAAGATATATTTGTGCTAGAGCAAGAAATTTGGAATGAATGGATTGCTTGCTGCCATAGACTAAAAGGAGAAGCAAGAGGATTGGGTGCGTTTGAGCTAGGGGAATGCTTTTATCAGCTAGAGATAGCAGGAGGACATAAAGATAAACAAAAAATAGAACAAATTTATAGGATTGCAAATAAAAAGTGGCAAAAAGTAATAAATGGGATTCAAACAACAGTAAAAGAACCGCCTTTATGATAAATGCGG
>CAMXTM010000150.1 GCA_947246775.1 uncultured Clostridium sp.
GAAATTCTCTTAAATCTAAAACATATTTTATGTTGATTTCCATGCCTGCTTTTCTTGTAATAACATCTTTATTTTTTGTTACAATTTCATATACTCCAGAACCTACTGTACCAAAACCTAATACTGCTATATCTACCATTTTTTTCACCTTATTGCCACATTACTTTATGCGACTTTTTCCTTTCCATTCTTATTTTTATTTTGCTGTCTTTTTGTTTTTAAGACTCTCGTGCTACAATTTTTAGTGACTGTATGCCCTCTGTTGTCTCTATTTTTTTCATTAAACCAGCCAAGTCTCCTATCAGTGCATTGGTTTCTATACTCATTGTAACATTCGCAATGCCATTGATAGGGATAGTTTGATTGATTGTCAATATATTTGCTCCATACTTTGCTACCCTATTTAATACAGACGAAAGCAAGCCAGGCGTATGGTCTAAATTCATAGATATGGTAACCGTTTTTCCTCTCGTATTTTCATATAATGGAAAAACAGCATCTCTATATTTATAAAAAGCACTTCTGCTAATGCCTACTTTGGTTGTCGCATTTTGTACTGTATGCTCTTTGCCACTCTCCAATAGCTTTTTTACTTCCATCACTTTTAAAAAAACTTCAGGCAGAACACTTTTATCTACAATATAAAAATTTTGTTCTTCTTTCATTAAAAGCTCCTTTCTGTTTTTCTAACAAGTACATTTGTCTATGCAACAAAGAATATACCATATATTTTTACCTATTTCAAGTATTTATTTGACAAAATTTTCACTTTTTGAGCTGATAGAATATGTCAATATGCTGAAATATAAAAAGGGCTGCCGAAAGCAACCCTAATCTAGTTAAATCTAATACTACTTTTTATCTCTATTTTTTTATTTTTTGCTACAACGAAAAGGATTGTTCCATATTTTTGTATGTGAACACCTGCAATAAGGATAAAAAATAGATTGCATTTTAAAAGTAGCTGTGCTACAATAATAAAAGAAAAGCACCCACTCCAAAAAGTGGATGCCACCTGATGGGTTTCATGTCCTTACGGACACCACCTATCCTGTGTGCTAGACAGGATAGGTTTTCTTATTTTCTCTTAGAGAGAAAAGTAAGTAATGCAAGTAAAAAACTACCAAAGGTAATTAGTAAACCTAATATACCTATAAAGATTGATATAATCTCAAAAGCAGTCATTTGCATCGCCTCCTTTCCCTATGTAATCTCTTACTAAGAATCAGGAGGCAACTATCCCTGTCGTGAGTACTTTTCTATTTTTGGCTTTCGCCATTCTTATCATATCACCATTCCCTACTTATTTCAACATTCTTTTACTTTTTAATACGATTTGTTGTATAATTAACTCAAAAAACACAGAAAGGACACCACAACATGATATACGGCATAGGCACAGACATTATAGAAATTGCGAGAATACAAAAGGCAATCCAAAAAAAATCTTTTTTAGAAAAAATCTTCACAAGACAAGAAATACAATATTACCAAGACAAGGGCTATCATGCAGAAACGCTTGCAGGTATGTTCTCAGCAAAGGAAGCCATCTCAAAAGCTATTGGTACAGGTTTTAGAGGATTTTCCCCCATAGACATTGAAATCCTACACAATGAGCAAAACAAGCCCTTTTTTCGTCCCTCTCCAAAATTACAACATCTCCTTACCCAAATGCAGCTAGAAAACCACCAATTTTTGCTTTCTATTTCCCATTGCCAAACTTATGCAACTGCTTTTGTCATATTATGCAGCAACCATATAGAAAAGGGCTTTCAAATTTCATGAAAGCCCTCGCCTAACACTTCTGTCATATCTGTTACCAATACAAAAGCATTTTTATCAATTTCTGAAACAATTTGTTTTATTTTTACTAATTCATTTGCTGTAAAAACACAAAGCAAAATTTCTTTTTCGTGATGGGTATACATTCCTTTCCCATGAAATGCAGTGACACCTCTCCCAGCCTGCTCCATTAGTGCATTTGCGATATTTTCCCACTTTTCAGAAATAATAAATGCCCCTTTGGAAAAGGAAACACCTTGCAATATGGTGTTGACCCACCTACTGGTCAAATAGACTGATGCAATGGCATACATTCCCTGTTCTATGCCAAAAACAGCCATACCTAACAAGATAATCACACTATCCAGCAAAAAAATACACTGTGATATGCTCACCTTTGGTATGATTTCATGAATCAATGCCGCTGCTAAATCCGTTCCGCCTGTTGCTCCCATATTCCGAAGCACTAGCCCCGCTCCAATACCTACAAACGTACCTCCAAAAAGGCAAACTAATATCAAATCGCCTTGATACACAGGCAAAAACTCTGCGATAAAAAGTGCAACAGAAAAGGCAACACAACCCAAAACTGTCCTTTTAAAAAAGACATTTCCTATTTTTTTACGAGCAAAAAACAGTAGTGGTATATCCCACACAAGATTGACAAGCCACAATGGCACAGAAAAGCCAAATTCTCTTTTTGCCATTTCATCTAGTACAATGCCCAAGCCTGTCGCTCCCCCTGCAACAAAGCCAGATGGTGCAAAAAACATTTCTACCCCTGCCGCCATAATCATAACACCTAATAAGATAAAACCATAAGCTGCTCTGTTTTCTTTTTGCAAAAACACACTTCCTTATTTTTTTCATTAGGCTGAGTATTTATTTATTTTTTAGCACAGTTAAGGCAAATTTTGGCAGTCTCATCATTCTGCCGATTCTGGAAGGCTGGCACAACAACCGATAAAACCACTCCAGCCCCAATTTACAAAACAATTTTGGCGCTCTTTTTGCTTTGCCTGACATCACATCAAAACTGCCCCCTACCCCGATTGCTACTTTGACATTGGTAAGGCGGATATTTTCATAAATCCATTTTTCTTGTTTTGGCGCTCCCAGCCCTACTAATAGTATGGACGGAGATAATTTTTTTATGTCATTGATAATATGTTTTTCTTCTTTTTCATCAAAATAACCATTGTGTCACCCTACAATTTTTAAATTCGGATACTTTTGCTGCATTTTTTTTGCGGCAGCTAGGGAAACACCAGGTGCGCCTCCCAAAAAATATACGGTATGTTCTGTATCTTTTATATCATCAAATATTTTTTGAACCAAGTCATATCCAGCTACACGTTCTGTCAGCTTTTTTTCACTGTATTTTGACGCCCATACAACGCCTATACCATCAGGCACGACTAAATCCGCTGCTTTTAAAATGTTCATCAATTCGCTATCTGTTTGTGCTTCCATGACAATTTCTGGATTTGGAGTGCAAATAATATGCTGCCCCTTTTCCTCTAAAAAAGATTGTACTTTTTGTGCTGCTTGCTCTAGTGTTAAAGTATCAAATGGTACACCTAGTACATGAATTACCTCTCTCATATCACACCTACTTTCTATGTTTTTCTAAGAGTTTCATTAAATATTTTTCATTATAGTGCGCTCTTTTTTCGAGCTGTTCGGATTCCCTTTTTAAAATATCTACATATTTTTGTCTATTTTTTACCATATCATCTACCATAGTAAGTGTTTTTTGCATATCAAACTGCCCGATTGCGCCACCAGAGGGCATATTTAGTTTTTCTAAATAATATTCAATTTTAGGGTCATACACAAAGCCAATCAAAGGCACTTTTTGTCTTGCGGCAAATATCAAGGTATGTAATCTCATACTTAATATAAAATCCATACACTTTATAATTCCCATAATCTCATAAGGGGAATAATTATTTTTAAGCAAATAGGACTTTGTTTTCATACGCTTTTGCACTTTTTGGCTGATTTTAATGTCGTGTGGCACTTGCATAACAATAAAAACAATCGTTTTGTTGTATTTTTGCTGTATGGTGTCGCAAAGCTGCGCAAATTCATCTACAAAACCGTCCATATCTTTCCAATTTCTAACAGACACACCGACAAAATTTTTATCCATCGCAACGCCTGCTTTTTCCATCAGTTCCATGCCCTGCTCTCTTGTAATACTGTCCATCGTAAACACAGGGTCAGCAGTTACAAAACATTTTTTTTCATCTACTCCCATTGCTTTTAGTTCTGTATAGGAGTTTTCCTCTCGCAAGGTAATTAAATCTGCTTTATTGACTACCATTTGCACAATACGTCTATTTTTTTCTCTGGACACTGGACCTATGCCATTGGCATACAACATGACTTTTTTACCCATAAGACGTGCCGCCAATATAATAGACAAGTAGTACATTAAGGAACGTGTGCTGGTACTATCTTGCAACAGGGAACCGCCCCCACTCAAAAGCACATCACACTTTTTAATTGCTTTGAGTACTTCTTTTGCGCTAAAGCGGTATACTACGTCCATATGATATTTTGCTCTAGTTTCTTCTGGTTTATTAGACAAAACCGTAATATGATAATTTTCTCCCAGTGCTTGTATATTTTTGTGCATAGAAAGCAAAATTGCTTCATCTCCTGCATTATTAAAGCCATAATAGCCCGAAAGAATCACATTATATTGTTTTTGATGGTTGACTTTCCATGCTGCTTCGTATGCCTCAATACAGTTCATTGCCATTTTAGTTACAGAATAATACTCAAATATCACACTTCTGCCATAAAGTCCGACTTGTTCCCTTTGTTCTGCTGTCATATTTTGGAAAGCGTATACCACATCTTTATAAAGTCTATCTTCTGTAGAGTATTCGCAGCCACGACAGCAAAAATTATTTTCTCTTGCTATTTCTAGTTTGTTTTGCTCAAATATACCAATATAGCCCTCGTTTCCTGCAACAATGACTGTTTTTCCGCCAGCCATTGCTTCCAGTGCGGCACGACTTACCCCTACAAAAACAGTCGCTACAGAGATTAACTCATTGATGTCTGTTCTTGCGCCTGTCATCATAATACATTTTTTGTTTCCACCTATTTTTTTGTTTTGCTCCTCTGCTTTTTGGCTCAGCTCGTCAAAAACATCGCCGCCACCTACAATCAATATTCTAATCCCTTTTACCGCTTGGGCAATACGTGGCGCAATTTCAATCAACTGTCTTGCAACCAATGCCCTGCTTTCGTCCATTCTACTGACATACACTAAGGTTGGTTCGTCTTCTGCTATGTCAAACTCTTTTCTAATGTTTTCGCTGCTTGTTTCTGGTGAAAATTTATTTGTATCAATGCCGTTGATGGTCACAAAAATATTTTCATAGGGTACATTATAATTTTTAATGAGATATTCCCTGATGTCATCGCTTACCGCAACCACTTTTTGCCCCCAGTTTGTAAGGTATTTTAAGCCCATGCCTGTATAAAATACCCAGTGTGCTGATGTTACAAAGGTAACACCATATTTTTTATGCAAAAAACCGCATATAAACCCTGGTATTCTAGCATGAGAATGGATAATATCTACTTTTTCCTTTTCCATAATACGGCGAAGCAAAAAATAAGACTTTATCATTTTAAAAACATTTCTTTGATTCATTGGCACTCTATAGTGTACAATGCCATAGTCTTCTAACTCTTTTTCATATACGCCGCCGTTCGATGCTACAATAATGCGATAGCCCAGCTTTTTTAATTCCTTTGAAAGCTCTACTACATGGGTTTCAGCACCGCCTATTTCTAGCCCCATTAGCGTCATCAAGATTGTATATTTCTTTGCCATAGTGTCCCCTGCCTTTTTATACTAAAAAGTCTTTGATTCTTCCCTCTGCTTCAAAGTATTTTGTCATAAATTTCC
>CAMXTM010000151.1 GCA_947246775.1 uncultured Clostridium sp.
CGGGTACCACATTCACTATTACAATGCCTTATGAAATACCAAAAGAATAGCGTGTTAAACAAGTTAACACGCTAAGGAAAAATTTTACCTTAATCTTCTTTTTCGTTTTACTCTAGCTAAATGACGTTTTTTTCGCTTTCGCCAAGATATAAAACGACAAATAATAAATGCTATTAAAAAGGCAATAATACTACAAATAATAGCAAAAACAATTATTTTAATTGCGATATTAAAATAGTGAAAATAGGAAGGGCTTATATCACTTATTTTTTTATCATTTTGTGTAGATGCTAATATTGTATTGTTTTCTAAAGAAACACTATGGTCAGCTAATAATTCTACTGTTTTAATAACCTCTTTATTATAATAAAATGTAACTGTAGCAATGATATCATTTTCATGAATAGATGTAGTTAGATTTTCAGGTTTGTCTACTACTTTTGTCATTTTACTAATATCAAAATCAATAGGCACAGTTTTATAAATTTCTTCATTTGGTTTTGCTATAATAGAATCTATTTCTGTTTCTTTATCTAAAACAGGTATTGTTTGAGAAATATCATCTATAGAAGAAAGTTTTACTGTTTTATATTGAGAGAAACCATAATCAAATAATTTAATTGTATCTTCATAATGCTGTGCTCCTTTACATTGAAATACAACAACAATTAATTCGGTATCATCTCTTTTGGCGTAAGTAATTAATGTGTTTTGAGCTTCATCTGTAAAACCTGTTTTTCCACCTTCACATCCTTCATAAACATAAATAGAAGGAGGTTTTATCATTTGGTGCTGTCCATAAAGATATCTTGTTTCTTGCTGCTTATTTGTAGGTGGAATTTCATAATAAGTTGTTTGAATTATTTCTTTAAACTCTTTAAATTTTAAAGCTTCTTTTGCAATTAATGCCATATCGTATGCGGTAGTATAATGATTTTCATCATGAAGTCCATTAGGATTTATAAAATTTGTGTTTTTACAGCCTAATTCTTTTGCTCTTTGCGTCATATGTTCTGCAAATTTTTCAACAGAACCATCAACTTGTTCTGCAATGCCTAATGCTGCTTCATTAGCAGAGCGTAGAAGTAAAGCATACATAGCTTGTTTCATAGTGATTTGTTCTCCTTCTTGTAATGCAATATGACTACTACCTGGTTCTATATCAAATATAGCATTATGTGAGAATGTAATAGTTTCATCCATTTTGTTAGATTCAAATGCTAAAAGTGCTGTCATAACTTTTGTAATGCTAGCTGGATATTCTTTTTTATTGATATTTTTTTCATATAATATTTCGCCAGTAGTAGCATCCATTAATATAGCTGCGTCAGAATTTAGATTTAGTTCATCTATTTCTTCTACTGTTGTAATATCATCTTGCATTGTTTCTGTTGCATTAATAGGAGTTGCCCACACTGAACAAGTAAAATAATATAAAATTGTAGTTGCTAAAAAAATCATTAAAATATTTTTCTTCATTATATACTCCTTTACAAAAATATGTGATACAATAGTATAAATTATAACAGAGATACTTGCAATCTGAAACAATTTTTTTAAAGGACGGAAAAAATTATGAAAAATGTAAGAAAAAAGATAGATAATAGATGGATTATTTTTCTTTTATTATTAATTATAACCATTTGTGGCATATCTTATAGCAGAGTACGAAAAAAAACAATATTAAATTTTGGAACAGAAAAAGAGTTTATAGAACCTCAACTAACTTTAAGTGCATTAGATACTATAACAGTTGAAATAGAGGGAGAAGTGAAATATCCGGGTATATATACAATTAGTGAAGGATATACTTTAGAAGATGTAATTGAAAAAGCAGGAGGCTTGACAGAATATGCTGACGCTGACAATATTTCATTAGATTGGAATGTATTTGATGGTCAAAGAATTGTAATCCCTAAAAAAGAAGAATCTTTTATTATAGGATATAGTAATTCATTTTTAGAACAAAAACAACAACAAAAGCAAGAAAAAGAACAACAAGAAATGTTAGAAGATTTAGAAGAAGATATATCAGATGATACAATAAGACTGTATGTTAATATTAATACAGCAGATGTAGAAGAACTTTCTTTATTGCCAGGAATAGGAGAAAAAATAGCAGAAAATATTATTTTATACAGGACAGAAAATGGCTTTTTTCAATCAATAGAAGAAATCAAAAATGTACCTAAAATAGGCAATAGCATTTTTGAAAAAATAAAAAATTATATTACAATTCAATAAAATACAGGAGGAAAATGAAATGGCGTACCATATTTTGGTTGTTGATGATGAGAAGTTAATTGTTAAAGGAATTAAATTTTCTTTAGAACAAGATGGAATGAAAGTAACACCAGCTTATGATGGAGAGGAAGCACTTCGTTATATAAAAGAAGAAAAATTTGATTTGATTGTTTTAGATGTAATGTTACCTAAAATGGATGGATTAGAAGTTTGCCAATTAGTAAGAGAGTTTTCTCAAATTCCTATTATTATGGTAACAGCAAAAGGAGAAGATATGGATAAAATTATGGGTTTAGAATATGGTGCAGATGATTATATTACAAAACCTTTTAATATATTGGAATTAAAAGCAAGAATTAAAGCAATTTTAAGAAGGAGTGTTAGTCATAAAGGTGGAAATTATAAAGATTCTAAAAATACATTACAGGTTCGCAATTTAGAGTTAGAATTTGAAAGCAGACGTGTTTTTATTGATGGTAAAGAAACAAATTTAACAGCAAAAGAATTTGATTTACTAGAGCTATTTATGGAAAATCCAGGAAAAGTATATAGTAGAGAAAAACTTCTTGATACAGTTTGGGGATATGATTATCCAGGAGATGTAAGAACTGTAGATGTTCATGTTCGACGTTTAAGAGAAAAAATAGAAGAAAATCCAAGTGACCCTAAATATATTTTTACAAAATGGGGAGTTGGTTATTATTTTAACTAAATTTAAAAAAAAATGGAATAGCCTACAATGTATGTTATTGCTAACGTATATATTAGTAGGTGTTGTTCCACTCATTCTTTTTACAAATACAATTTTTCGTACTATGGATGAGTATTTTGTAGAAGAAAGAAAAAAAGAACTTTTAAATCAAGCTAATATACTTTCTGGAAAAATTTCTACATCACATTATTTATATGATAGTACAAAGTGGAATGATTTTAATGAAGAAATTAGAAACAGCAGTAATAAGGGTAATTTTCGTGTTCTTGTTATTGATGCATCTGGTATTGTTATAAATGATTCTAGCAGACAAGATATTGGAAAAACGTATCTTGTACAAGAGGTGATTGAGGCATTAGATAATAAAGATGTCTCCAGACAACAAGAAGATGGTGTTATTTATGTAGCTGTTTCAATATTAGATGAACAATCTAATAAAATAGGAGTTGTACTAATTTCTGCTCTTAGTGATGATGTTAGTATTACAGTAGGAGAAATCAGAAATCAATCGAATATTTTATTTACTATGATTGCTATTATTTTAGTAATATTAATATATTTTGCTACAAGATTTTTTATAGAACCCTTAAAAAATGTGTTGGCAGTTATTATTAAAATGTCAGAAGGGCATTTTGACCAAAGAATTGATATAAAAGGAATCCGTCATAATGAAATTACAGATTTAGCATTAGCTTGTAATAATATGGCAGAAAGATTAGAACAGGTGGATACATCAAGACAAAATTTTGTATCAAATGTATCTCATGAATTAAAAACACCATTAAGCTCTATGAAAGTTTTAAGTGAATCTATATTATTACAAAAAGATGTACCAAAAAAAATTATAAATGATTTATTAACATTAGTAAAATTAGACCAAAAAGAAATTCCTATTACTTTTGTACAAACAGAATTAAATCAACTTATTATAAATATTGTCAAAAGAATGAAGCCTTTAGCTGATGTAAAAGAAATTAAATTAGACTACACTTTATTAAAAGAAGAGGTATTAGCTGATATAGATAAAACAAAATTTGTATTGGCTATTTCTAATCTTGTAGAAAATGCTATTAAATATACTGCTGAAAGGGGATTTATTACAATAACTATTGATTGTGACCATCAAAATGCGTTTCTTTCTGTTTCAGATACAGGGATTGGTATTGCTGAAGAAGAAATAAATAAAATATTTGAACGGTTTTATAGAGTTGACAAAACGAGAAACCGTGAAACAGGAGGAACAGGCTTAGGACTTTCTATTACTCATTCTACTATTTTAATGCATAATGGTAGTATTAAAGTGAATAGTAAAGAACAGGAGGGAACAACTTTTTTAGTTCGTATTCCTCTAAGGCAAACTACATGATATTACAGTAGATAAACTACAAAAGGAGGATTTCCTTTGTTAAATCTAAAAAAATGCAAAAATATAATGTGGTGTTTCATTATATTATTTTTTATTGTAAGTGTAATATTTCTTTCTTTTTTTGTTAAAATGGAAAAAAACGCAACGAACTTGTATAAAAAAACAATAGAATTATATTTTAATGATACAGTAACAGGAAAATTGCGTTTAGAAGAAAGAGTAATACAAGCAAATACAAAAGAAGAGTTAATATTATTTATATTACAAGAATTAAAATCAGGCTCAAAAATTGAAGGAAATATAAGTGTATTACCACAAGATATTATAATACTTAATATTGCTATGGAAGATGATGTTGCAGTTATCGATTTATCAAAAGTCTATGATAGCTTATCAGCTGGCGAAAAAATTATATGTCGTGCAGCTATTGTATGGTCTGTAACGAGTCTTGATTTTGTAGATTATGTTTGTATTAAAGTAGAAGGACAGGAACTAAAAAAAGTATCTGGAGAATCAATTGGTTTAATGAATCGTGAAAATACTATGATAAATCCAATTGTTTCACCAGAATCTAAACGATATGAAATCGTTTCATTATATTTTACAGATAAAACAAAAGAATATCTTGTAAAGGAGGAAAGAGAAATTGAGGTTAGTCAAATTCAAACAAGAGAAAAATCTGTTGTAGAACAATTAATTATAGGAGCTAAGGAAGAAGGGCATATTTCTACTCTTCCATCAGATATTAAAATTAGAAATGTTACTACAACAAAAGAGGGCATTTGTTATGTTGATTTAAGTAATGATTCTATTAATAAGATAATTAATGGTGATATTAATGAGAAAATTGCAGTTTATTCTATTGTTAATTCTATTGTATCATTATATAATGTAAAAAAAGTACAGTTCTTAATTGAAGGCGAAAAAATAGAAGAAACAGTGGGAGATTTAGATTATACAAAACCATTTGAAAGTATGGATATGTGAGAGGAAAATGTTATGCTTAGACCATTTGTATGGACTTTATTTTTTATGATTATAGGTATTATACTTGGACAGAATGCATCTATAATATATTTAACTTTTTTTGCTATAGGTATAGTTATTATATCAGCAATACTTGCATGGTATTTTAAAAGTAAAATTCCTATTACATTTATTTTATTTTTTTTATTAGGGAATTTACTGATTACAAATAGTTTACAAACTTCTTCAAAAATAGTAGACGAAATGATAAATCAAAATGTTACTATTAATGGAGTTGTCATAAATACTGCTTATACTTCATCTGGAAGACAAAAAATAACAATTAAAACAGAATCTATAGAATCAGAAACAGCAACAGAAACTAAGACATTAAAAATATTAGTAATATTACCAGAGAAT
>CAMXTM010000152.1 GCA_947246775.1 uncultured Clostridium sp.
TTAATCGAAAAATTAAGCTAATTGATGAGACAACAAAAGAAGTTTATAGTGATTTGATGACAATACATGAAGTAAATATCAGACATATTTCAGAACAACATAGTCAGGAATTGCAAATATTAAGAAGTTTTTTTGAAGTTGAAACAGAAACACAATATCAGAAATTTGTTTCATCTTATGGACAGACAGCGTTAGGAGCATTGCTTGTGCAAGAATATGAATCTGCAATTGCTGACCCATCTGTTTTAGACCACTTGAGTAAGGAGGATAAATATATGATACGTTTGACGGATGAAGAAAGATTGCAAGAACGTCGTGAAGGACAAGAAGAAGGAAAAAGAGAAGGACGAAAAGAAAGAGAGATAGAAATAGTTAAAAATCTTTTTAATAAAGGAATGGATATTACTTTTGTTTCTGAGATTACAGGATTATCAGAGCATGAAATTGGGCTTTTAAAATTAAAGTGAGGATAAATATATGATACGTTTGACGGATGAAGAAAGATTGCAAGAACGCCGTGAAGGACAAGAAGAAGGAAAAAGAGAAGGACGAAAAGAAGGACGAAAAGAAAGAGAGATAGAAATAGTTAAAAATCTTTTTAATAAAGGAATGGATATTACTTTTGTTTCTGAAATAACAGGATTATCAGAGCAAGAAATTGGACTTTTAAAATTAAAGTGAGGATAAATATATGGTAGTTTGACGAATGAAGAAAGATTGCAAGAACGCCGTGAGGGACAAGAAGAAGGACGAAAAGAAAGAGACATGGAAATCGTTAAAAATCTTTTTAAAGAAAGCATGAGTATTACATTTATTTCCAAAATAACAGGACTATCAGAGCAAGAAATTGAGTTTTTAAAACTAGAGTGAAAATAAAAAAGAGGATACTTCTGGTATCTTCTTTTTTAAAATATTCTATTTAAAATAATTTTTGATTTGTTCCATATCTATTTTTTGATATTTTTGTATGAATGTTATCATCTCTTCTGGTATTTCTTCATAAGAAGAAATATTACAATAATAACCTGTTTTTCCTTTTCCTTTGCATAACACATCAATTTCTAGTAATTTTTCTATATAGCTACTTGCTGTATCAAATGCAATATGATATGTACTTTGTATTTTATTTTTAGAAATTTTTTTACTTTCAAATAACTGCAAAATAATTTCTACTAAGATTTTATTATCCAAACGAGAAGCAGTTTTTGAAGAAGCACTTGAGCTATTCTTTATTTTTGGAATTGTTTTAGTATCTATATCGTCTATTATTGTATTACCTGTTTCAAACAAATAAGAAGGTTTTGTTTTAAATTGATTTGTGACAGATTCTACTGTTTCTTCTAATACATTAACACCTTGTAGTCTTAATTTTCCATCATCTGTTAAAAGATACATATCTCCTTTTCCTCTTAAAAGATGTGCTGATGTTTCTGCTAAACCAGCAATATTATAAGCATGACGAGCATTACTAGTTTTTAACACTACTTTTGTTGTAATATTTCTAATAATGCTGGATTTCCTTACATTTTCATCAGCATTTTGTGCAATCAAAATCAAGTGAATTTTAGCACTTCTACCTTTTTCAAATAGATTAGATAATTGATTTACAATTTCTTCTTTTGTCTCTTTGTCATCATGAAACATAGAAAGTACTTCTTCCATAATACAAATGATTTCAGGCTCTTTGTCTAATTTTTTTAGTTTATGCCTTCTGTCCATTTCCTCATTCAGCCAGTCTAATGCTTCCATGGCTTCTATTTTATCAATAATAATTTTTGTAGCTAAATGAGGAATATTTTTGTAATCTCTAAAGGTTTGTCCCTGTTTGAAATCCATAAGTATAAATCGTACATCAGATGGCTTTGTTTGTGTAATCACACTTAATAATAAAGCATGAACAGCAATACTTTTTCCTGAGCCTGTAGTACCACCAATAAGCATATGATTTATTTCATGTAGGTCTAGTATTTTTAAATTATCATGATAATCATAGCCTACAATGTAAGGAATTTTTATTTTTTCTTTTTTTAATATATTGGAAATTGGATTTTCCTTATTATTTAAAACTTCTTCTATATTTACAATTTCAATTTTATCATGTAAATGGATTAATTCCAAGCCTGCGTCTTTATAACAAGCGTCTAATGTAATATCTTCACTTTTCATACGCATACGAATATCATCTAGTTTGTTATTAATTTGTTTTTGAGAAGTACCAAAAATTGGACTTATTTTGTAAATAATAGCATTTTTCTTTTCTATATAATCTGTTACTTTTATGTGTAATTCTAAATTTAAAAATAAATATTTTAAATAATTTACTCTATCTTCTTTTGTGTCATTTAATTTATCTGGTTGCTTTACAAATTGATAAGAATAATTTGTAAAAATGAGACTATTCATTTCTAAAAGATTTTGTTCACAAATAAGTATCAAATCCCTTAGTACAGCTTCAATATTTTTAAATAGAGAGTTATCATCTTGTCTACCATATAACTCTTTTACTCTGTTTAAAATATAACTAAAAAAAGAATCAAGTAACCATTTTAATAGGGATAAACTTTTTATTTCCATAGGATTGTTTAAAGTTAAGTTTTTTGAAAATAACTCATTTGCTGTTTCATTCACTTCTTCCTTTATAGAGTTCTTTGTAAATTGATTTATTTTTTTGATTATTTTTTCTTCAGGAAAACAATCTATAAAACCAAATACTAGACTACTTAGAAAGTTTTTTTGTTTTATTAAAAGCTCGATACATTCTATATCTTGATTTTCAATAATTTTATCAAAATGGATTTTTTTGATTGTACTATAATTAGCATATTCACTTTCCGTAATAAAAATAGGAAGTATATTTAGGTGACTTTTTAAAACTTTATTATGATACCTATTTTCTAAAGTGACAGAAGAAAGTTCTTGAAGTAAAGATTGATAATTTTTTTTTGGTTTTCTATTTTCATCTAATATTAATACAGGAATATCTTTTAAATGGTCTAATACTTTTTTGCTTTCTTCTAACTCATTTGGATATAATTTAAATACTTCATTAATACAATTACTCATATTGAAATTACAACCATAACGATAAAGACCTACATTGACATCTGATATTTCGCTTAATTCTCTTATCAAAAAATAAGCTTCCGAACCTTTACGAATAATCACTTGTAAAAAATAAGGAAAATAAATACCATTTTCTTTTAAAAGACTTGTAAAAGTGGAACAAAGGCAATATGCAAATATAAATGTAATAAAAGAGCCATATGTCTTATTTTGCAATAATTTTTTAGTGTCTTTCAGTTGCTCATAAAGTGATATTCCATTTTGAAAATTTTCTTGACATGAATAATATAAACAGTTTTTCTTACTCTCTCCAGCACCTTTAAACTCAAGACATGGATTTGCATTTTTATAAATTCCATTTTTCCAACCAAGAGAATAATTTTTCGCTAATACATTGATTACCTCATAAGCTTGTTCTTCAGTTATAGTTTCTGAAAAACATTGTATGCAAGTCATTAATTTTGCTGCTAATTGTGAAATAGAATTACTTTTTAAATCTATCCGCAAGTTTTTAATAATATCACTTTTTTTACCATAATTAAAAGATAAAATGCTGTGTACCTTTTCTAAATTATCTGGCTCTCTATTAAAATCATCCATAATTATTATATTCCTCATTAATCATTTTTATTTTTATTTTGTTATATATAGTATCATATTTTATTTTTATTTTCTACATAATTTGTCCTATTTTTAGTCTTTTAATAGAAAAATATATTCCTTAATACAAAAAATATAATATAGAAATATTTACCAAAAGTGCGTTTATTTTAATTTAGGAGGAGAGGCATATGCTACATACATCTATTGGTTTTCATACTTTTACAATTTTTCAAAATTTAACAAGAATAGAAGCAGAAAATATATTAAATCAATTTAAAGAATATAGTCAAAAAACAGGCAATATAAAAATATTTCAATTAAAAAAACAAAAGTTTAAAAAAGAATATTGTATTTCTTATATTAAGGAAGAAATAGGAATTACTTGGACAATCTTATTTTGTGATAGTGATATAAATTTTAAATATTATCAGATAAAAGCAAAAGTAAATCCTAAAATATTGATAGGTACAAAAGATTACATAGCAGCAGCTACAGAAAAAGATTTACATAAAATATTATTTGAATTTAAAAAAAATGCAGCACAAATTTCTGAGCAGCTTGTGGAGATGGAAAAATATCGTTTTCAAAGAATAGATTATTGTATTAATTTTAATTTAGAAGAATTGGAAGGGGATTATGAACCTCTTTTTTTTATGAACTTAATACAACGTTCCAATATCCCTACTTATTTTGAAGAAAAAAGAGAATATGACTCTGTTTCCCATAGAAAAAAGAGATATGCAGAGAGTTTTTATTTAAAAAGTAAGTCTGTAACAATAAACTGCTATTGTAAACATCTGCACAATGTGGATATAAAAAAATTTATGGTATGATATATAAAAAGAAAAAATTTGATTCCTTTGAGCAAATGTTTTGTGATTTGTTGTCTAAGGAACAAGCTCAGTATATCATAGAAAGATATTATAAAAAGACGATTATGATAGGTGATTATTGCAAATTAAAAGAAGCAAAACAAAAGATAGAAGTAATCTGCTATAGTGAAAAAAAGAAAAAGTATCTCATGGATGTTTTAGTTATGATTGCAAAAGCAAGAGGAGTGATGAAAGTAAAAGAGAAACTGTCAAAAGAGGAAAAAATAAAGTTTGAAAAAGCATTAAAAGAATTACAAAAAATCGGTATCAATCCTGTTACTTTACCAAGAAGAAGTAAAATAAATTGTATTCCAAATCTATTGGAAAATTATGTAAATTCTTAAAGGTGTCTATTATACTCCCTTTGATTTTTTGGTATGGACTAAATTTTATGATAATCAAAGGGAGTTTTATGTATACATTGTATAAAATCTGAATTTTGTATTATAACCCTAATTTATCTATATCTTCCCAACCAAATGGTGTAATAAAATCATAAAATTTTGAATATAATTCATCTACGGCATAAGAAATTTCAGCACGAATATCGTCATCTCTTATATCATCTGCAAAACGTCTATTATATTTAACGGATTCCCAACATACTCTTGGAGTTTGCTCTTTTACAAAACACAATAAATCAGGCATTTCTCTCAGAGCAGTTATACATATTTCCTCTGTTTGAACTTGAGCATACTCTAGTGTTTCAGGATGTGTCTTTACCGCTTCTAAACACATTTCCTCTGTTTGAATTTTAGCATATCGTAAAGCATCTCCATTTTGCAATACCGCAGCCATACAAATTTCTTCTGTTTGGTTTCTTACATATTGTAAAGCAAATCCATTTCTTTTTACTGCAATTAAACACATTTCTGGTGTTTGATTTTTTACATATTGTAATGCAAGTTCGTTATTTTTTACCGCAGCCATACAAATTTCTTCTGTTTGGTCTCTTACATATTGTAAAGCTAATCCAAGTTTCTGTACTGCAATTAAACACATTTCTGGAGTCTGATTTTTGACATATTGTAATTCTCCAACATTTTGTTTTATAGCAGCTAAACACATTTCCTCAGTTTGGTTTTCAATATATTGCAATGATTTTATATTATTCATTCTTATCACCTTTTCATTTATTTTTTAATTTTTTAATTTTTTAATTAA
>CAMXTM010000153.1 GCA_947246775.1 uncultured Clostridium sp.
ATTTCGATTTCTTTGCCATCTTTTAATATTGTTGCTTTTTTAGGCGCTAAATCCAATAATTTTGTAATTGCTTCCGATGTTTTACCTTTGGAACGGGTTTCCATATATTTCCCTACTGTAATCAAAGTCAATATCATACCTGAAGACTCAAAATACAATTCCATGCCATAGTCATGTGCTGCCATCATATCGCCATGCCCTAAATAATAGCCCATTGCAAAAATCGCAATGACACTATATACAAAAGCTGCTGTTGAACCAAGTGCAATCAAGGTATCCATATTGGGGGAATGGTTGAGCAAGGATTTAAAACCAACTGAAAAATATTTTCTATTCAAATATAAGATTGGTAAGGTTAAAAATAATTGCGTCAGCGCAAACAACATAATATTTTCATGCCCTAGTAAAATACTTGGCAATGGCATACCCATCATATGTCCCATCGAAACATAAAACAGTGGTACTAAAAATACAAACGACCATATCAGCCTTTTTTTCATAGAATCCATTTCAGCCTGCGCTATATTTTCTGTTGGCGCTTCCGCCTTTTCGCTTCCATGTACTTTTGCCCCATAACCGCCTTGCTCTACTGCTTTTATAATTTCTTGGTCTGTCAGTTGGTCTTCTTGATATTCTACCATCATAGAATTTTGCAATAAATTGACATTGACAGAAACAATACCCGCTAATTTGTTTACACTTTTTTCGACATGAGCGCTGCAAGCGCTGCAAGTCATGCCTGTTACATCAAATTTTTGTTTCACATCAGTCACCTCTTTCTAATACCCCTCGGGGGTGTAGTATTATTGTAATACCATTTTTTCACTTTGTCAATATAGTATTTTATTTTGTTTACTATTTTATGCACATAAAAAAGGATACCATATGAAGGTATCCTTTCAAATTTTTATTTTATTGTGCAGAAAGAATCTGCTGCAACTGGCTTACTGTCACAAAGGTAATGCCTTGTTCTTGCAAGGAGGGCGCTAATTCTTTAATGGCTGCTACGGTAATATTACCACCCTCTGGACCAACATGACCAATTGCAAGCGCATAGCCTTTTTGCTTTGCAATTTTTGCTGTTTGTGTGAGTTGATTTTTTACCACATTGACATCATCTGTACTATCTAAAAAAACATCTCTTTTTAGAATAGGAATATTTTTTTGATGACAGATATTGTCGCCTACAGAGTTTGCTGTTGTCATGCTGTCTATAAAAAGTAGATTGTTTTCTGCTGCGACATTCATGACTGCGGAAAAACATCTTTCGTTTTCCATAATCGCAGAACCCATGTGATTGTTAATACCTGTTGCCCCTTTTACAATAGATAGGGCTTCTTTGACGCACTGTGTAATTTCTTCATCGGACATACTTGTAAAAATTCCTTTGTCTCCAACCCATTCCTTTTTGCCTGTGAGGGACTCCATAGGCATATGTACAATCATTTCTTTTCCAGCAGACTGCAATTTTTCGACATTTTCTGATGACTTGCTAGAAAAAGGCATAACAGCAGCAGTAAAAGGAATCTCTAGTGCTATCATATCATCTGTACCCTCTCCATCATAGCCAAAGTCGTCAATCACAATCGCAATATAACTTTTTTGAGAGGTATCAGCGGAAACCGTTGCTGCTTTTGGTTGAAATTTTCTAGTAACACACAAAAGGCACAAAAAAGCACAAAGATAGAGCAAACATTTTTTGAGTACTTGCTTTCCCTCGAATAGAATAAACATATGATTTCCCCCAAAATATAATGGTTATTATATGTTTATCGCAAAAAAGCAATATTATGACAGTTGTTTTTTGTCATTATTTTGGAAAACAAAACTTTTCTATGGCATAAGCAATGCCATCTTCATCATTGGACAGGGTAACAAATTTTGCTTTTTGCTTTACTAACTCGTGACCATTTGCCATAGCAATGCCATAGCCTGCTTCTGCTATCATTTCTAAATCATTTAGCCCATCACCGCAAGCCATTACTTCTGACATATCTAAACCAATTTCTTTACAAAGTCCTCTTAAACCATCACCTTTGTTTGCACCCTGACGATTTAACTCTATATTTTCGCCTAAAGAAGACGTAAGTGCAAGACCATCTACAGAAGAAAGACATTGTAGTAATTCTTTTCTTAATTCTGTTGTAATCCATGGTAAGTTGATTTTTTCGACACCTTGCTGATTTTGTTTTAAAAATACTTCAATATCGTCTACTGCTGTTTTGACTGAGCCATAATATTTACGAAAAGCAGGCAAAATGTCAAAGGTATCAATGCAATCTAATATTTTTTTTTCAAAATATCCTTTTCCATTGACATAAAATTCTTTTACACAATGTACCTCTTTTATCGCTTGATAGACTTCTAGTGCCTTTTCTGCACTCATAAAATTAGTATAAATGGGTTTGTCTTCCCCCACACGATAGACCGCTGCGCCATTGGAAGAAAGCACATATTTTACACCAGGTAAAGTTTTGACAGAATCTGGCAAAGTGCTGTAAACACGTCCTGTTGCTGGTACAACAAATATACCTGCTTGCATTGCTTTTTGTAGTGCTTTTCTGTTTCCCTCTGATAATTCGCTTTTGCTGTTCATCAGTGTGCCGTCCATATCTAATGCAATTAGTTTAATCCCCATATTATTTTTCCTCCTCTGTTAGCAAAAATGTCTGATTGTTGTGAGCAATCTCAACAATCGCATTTTTATATTGCGCTGCTCTACTATCTTTTTGTAACTCGTCATAAATGTCGTATTTTTGCCAGAAATGCATTGGAAATGCTTTTTTTACTTGAACTGTTTTCATGATATAATCTAAACCTAAAATGTAGTTTTCTTCTAAACGAGGGTCTACAGGTACAAAGGCAACATCAATTACTGTATTTTTCATCTTATCAATTTCTTTTTTGTACATACCTGCAATGCCCTTGTTAAATTGCTCGCTTTCTCCATTCCAATGCCACCAATTTAAGTCCCCAGCATGATAAATGACTTTATCATCAGCCTGCACCAAAAAGGCAACTCCCTCATCATTAGAATGAAATGTAGTAACGGTGATGTCATCTATTTCATAGGTTTTACCAAAAGATACACTATGCACATTTTGCACAGTTGGTAGTGGTCTTACATCATGCGATAAAACATATTGTATTTCTGGTATGGTCTTTTGCCAGTCAAATATTTTTCTGTCATAGTGGTCTTGGTGAAAATGGGATACAAACACAAATATTTTTTTGTTGCTGTATTTTGCAATATCGACAAAGTCATATTTCCCATTTTCTGTAAAATAATCAAATATCAAACAGTGATTTTTAGTTTCTACCATAAAACCGCTGTGATGAAAATAAGTTACTTGTATCATAATTGTATCATTCCTTTTTAAAGAAATTTTTTTTATGATGTTATTGTAACCAATTGAACACAAATTGACAATAGTTTGCATAGAAAAAAGACATTGAACAATAATCCAATGTCTTTTTGATTTTTTATGATACAATTATATTTTTTGGTGTGCCTGCTTCCCATTGAATGATATTATCAAATACAATCAATGCCCTTGCATAAAGTGCTTCATGGGAGGCAAAAGCAACATGAGGTGTTAAAACTGTATTTTTTGCATTTACTAATGGGTGTGTTTTTGGGATAGGAGGCTCCATTTCAAATACGTCAATGCCAGCACCTGCAATTTTTTGTTCATTGAGTGCCTCAGCCAATGCCTGATTGTCCACTACGCCACCTCTTGCTGTATTTAAAAGAATCGCTGTTTTTTTCATCAGTGCAATTTGTTCTTTTCCAATCAGTTCTTTAGTATCCTTGTTAAAAGGAACATGAAGTGACACAATATCACTTTGTTTTAGTAATTCTTCTAAGGATACATATTGAATACCAGCTTGTTTCACATTTTCTCTTTCTGTTCTGCTGTATGCTATGACATTGCAGCCAAATGCTTTTGCAATTAAGGCAACTTTTGTGCCGATTGCGCCAGTACCAACGACACCAAAGGTTTTGTTATAGAGTTCAGAACCAACAAGCCCTGCTTTTGTTCCCTCTACTCTGGTTACATCATTGCAAGCTGGAATATTTCTTAATACAGAAATTGCTAAACCAAATGCTAACTCTGCAACGGCATTGGTAGAATAGCCTGCGGCATTGCATACAGTAATGCCTTTTTGCTTGCAATAATCAATGTCAACATGGTCAACGCCAGTAAAAGCAACAGAAAGTAATTTCAGTTTTTCGCAATGCTCTAATACTGCTTTGCGGAAAGGTAAATTTGCTACAATAATAATATCTGCGTCTTTTCCTCTTTGTATAAGCTCGTCTGTGTCTTCTGTTCTGGTTTCATAGTAAACGACTTCATGCCCTTTTTGTTTTACAATACTTGCCGCTTCTGCTACTTTTTCTGGTGTAATGCCTAAGGGTTCAATAATTACAATTTTCATGGTGTTTCCTCCTTTATCTTTGTTTGAATAGAATAAAACTAATTTTATTGTAAGATATAAAAATGTAAAAATCAATAAACTTTTTTTTATTCTAAGGGAAAAATTAAAAAATTTTACAAAATTTTATCTATTTTGCTGTAATAGCACGAAAATAAGGTATAATGGATAAAAAAATTGATTTTTATGATGGGAAAGGAGAAATATGATGTCTGTATTATATTTAGAATATCCAAAGTGCAGCACTTGTAAAAAAGCAAAAAAATGGTTAGAAACAAACAATATTGTTTTTGAGCAAAGAGATATTACACAACAAAATCCTAGCGCAGAAGAATTAAAAGCGTGGCATCAAAAAAGCGGTTTGCCACTCAAAAAGTTTTTTAATACTAGTGGTAATATTTACAAAGAGTTAGGACTAAAAGATAAGTTAAAAGATATGACAGAACAAGAGCAATACGATATTTTAGCAACAAACGGTATGCTAGTAAAACGTCCTATTGTGGTAGGAGAAAATATGATTTTAGTAGGATTTAAAGAAACAGAATGGGAAAAACTAAAATAAAATGAAATAGTTGAGGGCAAATAGTTTGCCCTCTATTTTATTCAAATCTATTCCATTTGTTGGTCGTAATAAGAAATAATATCTTGTGCGATTTCTTTTTTTTGTTTTCTTAAATTCATTGCCTGTTTTTCAATATATTTGTGTGCTTCTTCTTCTGTTTTGTTTTCGTATACCATTAAAAGATATTTTGCCTTTGCCGTTAAGCGAATATCGTCTATTTTGTGCTGTAGTTTTTTGTTTTCCTGCACCAATTTAAAAAAACGCCTTTGATTGCCCTGTAATAAGCAAAGTGCTTGACGAAATTGTTGTCTTTGTAGTGGTTTTGCTATTACAAAAACGCCCTCTTTTTCCACTTTTTCATATAAATTTGCCATCATATCATTTTTTAGGATAAGTAATACCCCAGCGGCAGTTTGTTTGACAGCAAATATCGCAATGTCTGTGCCAAACTCATCTACTAATGGTGCGTTAATTAAAATAAAATCAAAAACTTTTTGCTGTAAAAGCCTTCTGCCCTCCGCACCATGAAACCGTATTTCGATTTGATGGGAGGGAAAAAAGGAGGTAACAAAAGAACGTAATGTTTCGCTGCTTTTTTCTGTTGCTGTTAATATCAAGATTCGTTCCATACTTTTCACCAACCTTAATGGCATTTAATACCGTTGAAAATACATATCATGTTCTATTTTGTTTCT
>CAMXTM010000154.1 GCA_947246775.1 uncultured Clostridium sp.
TAACTAGAGAAGCGACTATTTGTAACGATAATGGGATTGATGCCTATTTTCCAATCTTGCGTTGTATTACGACACTGGAGGAGGCAATGAATCCCGAGCTTGCCAGACAAAACATGATAGAAACAGCAGAGCAAGTTTTTAGAATCTATGGTATAAAATAAATAGCAAAATGATATAAAAATAGCATAATATTATATAAATTAGATTAAATAATCTGTAAATAAAAGTAGAAATATATCGATATGAGTTTTTTTATAAGAAATAAAAACTTAAAATAGCGATTTATTTCTATTTTTTATTGCGAATATAAAAAAGTAATGTAAATATTTTTAATAAATTTAGTATAAAATAGGTATTATTTATGTCTTATTTTGAAGATTTTTATGTTGAATTAAGTTTTATTTTAAGATGAATTTTACAAAAATAAATGTTGAAAATTTGATTATATAAAAATGAATAGGTGTTTGTTAAATATGCATATAAAAATAATAAAAATAGCAATAAATATATATAATATAACTAGTTTTTGGATAATAACGCACTATAATTGCGAAAAAAATACAAAAAAAGAAATAAAATAATGTTTTTAGTAAAAGAATTGCACAAAAAGCAGCGATATAGATATTTTAAACAAATAATGATAGTAAACAATAGATTATTTTATGTAAAATATGCTTAAATCAATACATAATATTGTTGTAGATGAAAAAATAAAGCATAACACGCCGTTTTTTGTGATAATTTTTGGCTGAAATACATTATAAAAACTAGTAATATTGTACAAGTGTTATCATTATAAAAAAAACGAATTTTATAAAATGTGCTTTTTTTAGGGGGGTGATTCAAAAATTATGTCGTTTATGAAGTGGTAAAAAATGGATTATTTCGGTATTTTAGTGAAAAAAACGCCGAAAATTGAAAAAATACTAGACATTTTAAACAAACAATACTATACTGAATATGCCAATATTTATTAGATTTGTAATTTTACTAAGCATATAGTAAATTATGACTAATAATATTCACTTTTTTCATTATTATTTTGACATAATGAAAATGGGCATAAAACTGTTAAAAATATTTAAAATATTGTGAATTAAACTTAAAATTATGGTAATTTTAGATTTTATAACTGTAATATAGTTTATTTTATGGCATATTACTGCAATAAATATAATAAATAAAACACAGTATATTGGACTAATAATTAGAGTATAAGCAACAAAAAAATAATATTTTTAGCAGTATATAACAGCATTTTCTTTTATAAAAATTGTAGGGTAATATAAATGGAACAGAAAATGCTGTTATGATAAAAAATATGTATGTAGTAGTAAAAATATGAAATGTTGAGGAGGGAGTTGTATGTTAAAAAGGAAAATTGCTTCTATATTGGCAATTACGATGGTGCTGGGATTGTTTGGCTGTAGCTCTGATAGCGCAAATAATGATGGTGAAGCAGGGGAGAACAATGCAGCAGCACAGGGGTTTGTAGAAAAGAAAGTAGAGCCAGTCAATTTTGAATCTGGTGTAGAGTTAACAGATGACTGTTACCGTTTTATTTATGCATTAGGAAATGCGCCAGCAACGATTGATGCAGCGAAATATTTTAAAATGCGTTTAGAGCAAGAGAGTGGTGGCACATTAAGTTGTGACATTTATACTGATAATGTGTTGGGTAGTGAGAGAGAGCTTTTAGAGGGCTGTCAATTTGGTAATTATGATATTGTGTTGGCAACAAATGCGACAGTAGCTTCTTTTAGTCATGATATTTTCTGTATTGATATACCATGGTTGTTTGATAATAAGCAGCAGGTATATGAAGTATTAGATGGAGCATTAGGGGATAGATTGGGAGCAGGCTTGGAAGATGTAGGATTTAAAATGCTTCAATGGCAAGAAAATTCATTCCGTACTCTTTCTACAACAGATAGAGAAGTAAAGACAGTAGACGATTTAAAGGGATTAAAAATCCGTATTATGGAAAATGAATTGCAGTTGACACAGTGGAAAAACTATGGTGCAAATCCAACACCTATGGCTTTTACAGAGTTGTTTACAGCATTGCAACAAGGAACAGTAGATGGACAAGATAACGGTGCAGAATTAACATGGCAAACAAAATTCTGTGAAGTACAAAAATGTTATACTTATACAAAACATATTTATTCACCATATTTAATCTTGATGAGTAAAGAAAAATTTGATGGCTTGACACCAGAACAGCAAGAAATTGTATTAAAAGTTTCTGATGAAGCAGTTGCGTATGAAAGACAAAGATGTTCAGAGTATGAAGCAGTAGCATTGGAGAACATTAAAAATTATCCTGGTATGATTTATAATGAATTGACACCAGAAGCAGTAGAAGGATTTAAGGCAGCTTGTACAGGATTAAAAGAATTGGCATATGAAAAAGTAGATGACCCTGAAGTAGTAGATTTGCTTTATAGTGAAGTAGAAAAAGCAAAAGAGAAGTTTCCATCAGAATAAATAGGGGAAGGGGAGTAAAAGTATGAAGTTTTTAAATGAGCATTTAGAAGAATTTTTTATTATTCCGTTGATGTTTGCAATGAGTATTATTATATTTATACAGGTAGTTATGAGATATGCTTTTCAAAATTCTTTAACATGGTCTGAAGAATTGGCAAGATATTTGTTTGTGTGGTTGGTATATTTTGCAGTAAGCTATACTGCACGTAGAGAAAAACATATTAGAATTGATGCAGCGATAAACATTTATCCAAAGGCAATTCGTCCTTATATTGAGATATTGAGTGAAATTATTGTTTTTGCATTTGCTGTTTTTATTGCCATTACAGGCGTAACAGTATATCAAAAAATCACATGGAGCGGTCAAGTTTCTCCGGCTATTGGCTTGCCTATGCAGTTTGTTTATGCAGCACCATTGATTGGATTTATATTAACAGCAATTCGCCAACTGCAATGTATCTTTAGAAAAATTAAAAATTTGGGCAAGATAGAGGAGGTAGATGAGTTATGACAGGTAGTATTGCATTAGTTGTATTTCTTACATTGATAGTCTGTCTTGTGTTAACAGTACCAATTGGTTTTTCATTGGGTATTGCTTCGTTGGCATACATATTATATACAAAGCAGTTAACATTTGGATTTATTGCACAAAACTTAGTAACAGGCTGTGACTCATTCCCTATTATGGCGATACCATTTTTTGTATTTGCGGGTGAATTGATGGGCGGCGGCGGCATTTCTCGCCGTTTGCTGAATGTAGCAAATGTATTTTTTGGTAGAATTAGAGGCGGTCTTGCCATTGTAACTGTTGTTGTATGTATGTTTTTTGCAGCAATTTCTGGTTCTGGCCCAGCAACAGTAGCGGCAGTAGGTGGTATGGTTGTACCTACTATGATGAAACAAGGCTATGATAGAAAGTTTGTGCTTGCACTGATTGCGGCAGCAGGTTCTATCGGTGTTATCATTCCTCCTAGTATTCCTATGGTTGTTTATAGTGTTACAACAAATAGTTCAGTTAGTAAATTGTTTTTAGCAGGATTTGTTCCAGGTATATTGATAGGTTTGGTATTGATAGGTTATTCTTATTTCTTTGCAGTAAGTCATGGCTATAAAGGCGATGATGAGCCATTTAGCTCTAAAAAAGCAATTAAAGAAGTAAAAGATAGTATATGGGCATTGCTTTCCCCAGTTATTATATTGGGTGGTATTTATGGTGGTATTTTTACACCAACAGAGGCAGCGGCTGTATCTGTTATCTATAGTTTGATTATTGGTTGTTTAGTATATAAAGAATTGGATTTAAAACAACTTATGGTTGTAACAAAAAATGCTTGTGAAACAACAGCAACGATATTGATTGTTATTGGCTGTGCGGCTGGTTTTTCAAAGGTGTTGACATTGGGACGTATTCCTACTACAGTTGCGACATTCTTGACAACAATGACAGATAGTAAAATATTGATATTGTTGCTCATCAATGTATTGTTGCTGATTGTTGGTTGCTTTATGGAAACATTGTGTGCCATTATGATATTAGCACCAATTCTTTTCCCAGTTGTAACTGCTTTGGGAGTAGATGTAACACACTTTGGTATTATTATGGTTGTAAACTTGGCGATTGGATTTATTACACCACCTTTAGGCGTAAACTTGTTTGTAGCCTCACGTGTAGGAGAGACAACGCTAGATGATGTTATAAAGGGTATTATACCTTTCTTAGTTGTTATGATTGTGGTATTGTTAGCAATCACATATGTTCCAGCGATTTCTATGTTACTACCAAACTTATTAGGATAATAGAATAATAAAATAAAAATGCGAAAAGTTAAAATCTTTTCGCATTTTTTGTACCCAACTTTTATTATTTTGTTTTACCCTATCAACTTTTCTTATTGTGTAAATAAAGTATTTTACAAGCAGCATAAGCTGATTGCAAATACTTTATTTTTTATTTTAGTACATATTCAAATCATCACGGAAGTTGCTAGCATCTTGCAGTTTAAATTGACCAACCATTTGTTTCATCATTTGCGCCTGACCAGAAAGTTCTTCACTTGCTGCGGCACTTTGTTCTGCTGTTGCACTGTTTGTTTGGACAACACTGGCAATTTGATCCATTCCTGTTGTTACTTGAGAGATAGAATTTGCTTGTTCTATTGTAGCGGTGGAAATTTTTCCAACCAATTCTACAACTTCGTTTACACTTTCGACTGCTTCAGAAAGATATTGAGCAGTAGTATCTGCAATTTTTGTTCCTTTTTCTACTAAACTCATGGAGCGTTCAATTAAAGTAGCTGTATTTTTGCTTGCATCAGCACTTTTTGAGGCTAAATTTCTAACTTCATCTGCAACAACAGCAAAACCTTTTCCCGCCGTACCTGCACGAGCAGCTTCTACAGAAGCATTGATTGCTAATATATTTGTTTGGAAAGCGATGTCTTCAATTGTTTTAATTTTTTTACCAATTTCGCTGGAGCTTTGGCTAATTTCACGGATAGAGTCAATCATTTGTACCATTTGTTCGTTGCTTTCTATCATTTGTGTACCAGCAGCTTCTGCTTTGTCACTTGCAGATTTAGCATTGTCTGCTGTACCTTGTACTTGGTGAGAAATATCATTGATTGTAGCAGCTAATTCTTGTACTGCACTTGCTTGTTCTGTAGAGCCTTGAGAAAGCGCTTGCGCACCAGAGGAAACTTGTTCACTGCCTGCGGAAACTTGGTCAGCAGAAATATTAATTTGATTTAGGGCGACACTTAATTTTCTATGTAGTTTGCGCATAGAAAGTTTTATATTTTCGAAATCACCAATATAACTTTCTTCTGCTTTTGTACGAACATCAAAATTGCCCTCTGCCATTTCACCAAGAATATGGTCAATATCTTCTACAATAATTCTTAAATTGTATGTCATAGCAGCAAATGTGTTTGTCAAAATGCCAATTTCGTCTTCAGATTCTGAAGTAAGTTCTACATTCAAATCGCCATGTGCAATATTTTGTGCTGCGTCTACAACACCTTGTAATGGTTTTAAGATACGTGTTACAAGTGTAATAATGGTTAATATAATAACAAATAATGCAATAGCAGATAAAATTACCATTAAAACAGCAGTAGTTTGTACCATTGCAGTAATGTCGCTTACATTGATTGCAGTTAATGACCACCAAGTTTCACTGC
>CAMXTM010000155.1 GCA_947246775.1 uncultured Clostridium sp.
TGAGCCAGGATCAAACTCTTATATTAAAATCCTTTTACTCAGATTACTCTGACTTTATATTAGGTTTTTTCAAAAAACCTACAAAAACTTTGAATAGACTTGGGTTGTGTTTTATTTCTTAACTGTTCAGTTTTCAAGGAACGATTTCTTTCCTGTTTTGTTGCTTTTTTCGACTTCTTTTTTCGAAATCAACAGTAGCTATTATATCACTGCTGTTTTTACTTGTCAAGCACTTTTTTTACTTTTTTTAAAAAAGTTTTTTGTGCTTTTTATGTTTTCAGCTTGTGTTTTGCTGAATACAAATAATTATTATACTCAATTTTTACAGCTTGTCAACACTTTTTTTATATTTTTTTCTTTTTTTTTAAAATTATTCCAAACTACTACTTTATTTTATAAAAAAGGCGAGATAGTATAAGCTATCCCGCCTCCAAAATTACATTTTAACTACATCTACAAGCGAATTATTTTTTTCTTGGGAAACTAATTTCTGCTTGTGCTGCTGCCAATCTTGCAATAGGTACACGGAATGGTGAGCAGGAAACATAGTCTAATCCAATCATATGGCAGAACTCAACAGAAGATGGGTCGCCGCCATGCTCGCCACAAATACCTAAATGAATGTCAGGGCGTACTGGTTTTGCTTTTTCTACTGCCATTTGCATTAACAAGCCAACGCCTGTTCTATCCAATCTTGCAGTAGGGTCACATTCATAGATATTTCTATCAATGTAATCAGCCAAAATTTTACCAGCGTCATCACGAGACAAGCCATATGTCATCTGTGTCAAGTCATTTGTACCAAAGGAGAAGAACTCTGCTTCAGATGCAATTTGGTCTGCTGTCAAAGCAGCACGAGGAATCTCAATCATAGTACCAACAAGGTATTTGAGTGTTTTTCCTTTTTCTTCCATAACTTTATTTGCTGTTTTTACTACAACTTCTTTTACATATTTTAATTCTTTGATTTCACCAATCAATGGTATCATGATTTCTGGCACGATTTCAATGCCTTTTTCTGTAGAAACTTCGATAGCTGCTTCAATAATTGCTTTTGTTTGCATTTCAGCAATCTCTGGATAGCTTACAGCAAGACGGCAGCCACGGTGTCCCATCATAGGATTCAATTCATGAAGTCCTCTTGCTTTAATTTTCAATTCTTCTACTGTTTTTCCTGTTTCTTTTGCTAATACTTCAAATTCTTCATCTGTATTTGGCATAAATTCATGAAGTGGTGGGTCTAAAAGACGAATTGTAACTGGTCTTTCTCCCATAGCTTCGTAAATGCCTTTGAAGTCATCTTTCTGGAATGGTTCAATACCAGCAAGTGCTTCTACTCTTTCTTCTACACTATCAGAAAGAATCATTTTTCTAAATTTCATAATTCTTTCGCCTTCAAAGAACATATGCTCTGTTCTTGTCAAACCAATACCTTCTGCTCCAAAGTCAATCGCAACTTGTGCGTCTTTTGGTGTATCTGCATTTGTTCTTACTTTCAAACTTCTCTTTTCGTCTGCCCATTTCATAAATGTTGCAAAGTCACCAGAAATTTCAGGGTCTACTGTCGCAATATCTTCATTGTAAATTTTACCTGTAGAACCATCTAAGGAAATATAGTCACCCTCTTTGATTGTTGCGCCGCCCAATGTAAATGTTTTTTCTTCTTCATTCATGCGGATCTCTTCACAACCAGATACACAGCATGTACCCATACCACGTGCTACAACTGCTGCGTGAGACGTCATACCACCACGTACTGTCAAGATACCTTGTGCTGCAACCATACCTTCAATATCCTCTGGTGATGTTTCCAAACGAACAAGTATTACTCTTTCACCTGTTTCAGCGTGTACTTTTGCATCTTCTGCTGTAAAGTATACTTTACCTGCTGCTGCACCAGGAGATGCTGGCAAACCTTTACCGATTTCTTTTGCTGCTTTTAATGCTTTTTGGTCAAAAGCTGGGTGCAAAATTTGGTCAAGTTGTTTTGGCTCAACTTTCATCAATGCTTCGTCTGTTGTAATAAGTCCCTCATTTACCATGTCAACAGCAATTTTTAATGCTGCATTTGCTGTTCTTTTTCCATTTCTTGTCTGCAAGAAATACAGTTTTCCTTCTTCTACTGTAAATTCCATATCTTGCATATCTTTATAGTGTGATTCTAATTTGTTTGCAATGTCCATAAACTGATTATACACTTCTGGCATATCCTCAGCCAATTTTGCAATTGGTTTTGGTGTACGTACACCAGCAACAACGTCTTCACCTTGTGCATTTACAAGATATTCGCCGAGCATTGCTTTTTCTCCAGTTGCTGCATTTCTTGTAAATGCAACACCTGTTCCAGATGTGTCACCTTTATTACCAAATACCATCATTTGTACGTTTACTGCTGTTCCCCAACTATAAGGAATATCATTCATTCTTCTATATACAAATGCTCTTGGATTATCCCAGGAACGGAATACTGCTTTTGCTGCTTCCAACATTTGTTCCTTAGGGTCTTGTGGGAAATCTTTTCCTTGGTCTTCTTTATAAAGTTCTTTGAATTTTTCTGCTACATCTTTTAAATCTTCTGCGGACAAGTCAGTGTCATATTTTGCACCAACTTTTTCTTTGTATTCATCTAACAATCTTTCAAATTTTGATTTTGATACGCCGATAACAACATCTGCAAACATCATAATAAATCTTCTGTATGAATCGTATGCAAATCTTTCATTGTTTGTTTTCTTTGCAAGAGCTTTTACAGAAACGTCATTTAATCCCAAGTTCAAAACAGTATCCATCATACCAGGCATAGATGCTCTAGCTCCAGAACGTACAGATACCAACAGTGGGTCTTCAGGGTCGCCCAATTTCTTTCCAGCAATTTCTTCCAATTTTTTAAGAGCTGCATCAATTTGCTCAATCATTTCAGGAGTAAATTGTTTTCCTCCTTCATTATACTCTGTACAAGCTTCTGTTGTAATTGTAAAACCTTGAGGAACTGGCAATCCCAAATTTGTCATCTCAGCTAGGTTCGCACCTTTGCCTCCCAACAAATTTCTCATGGAAGCGTTTCCTTCACTAAACATATACACATATTTTTTGCCCATGCTAAAATATACCTCCTAACAAAAAATTTTCATCAATAAGTGAGCCAAACACTGATTTACGATAGAGATTTAGACAATTTTATTGCCTATCACTTCATTTTCTCACCCTATCTTTACTAATATACCACTTTTTAGCAAAAAGTACAACCAATTCTTTCTATTTTTTATACCCTATTTTTCCACAAATTATTTTTATTAAAATTCCATTTTTTGTTTTAAATATACTACTAGCTGGTCAATTGCTACTCTTTCTTGTTGCATTGTGTCTCTATCTCTTATTGTTACTGCTTTATCTTCTAGGGAATCAAAGTCAAATGTAATACAATATGGTGTGCCAATTTCATCTTGTCTTCTATAACGTTTTCCTATACTTCCAGAATCATCATATTCACAATGGAACTCTTTTATCAACATCTGATACACTTCTGTTGCTTGCTCAGACAGTTTTTTAGACAGTGGCAACACTGCTGCCTTAATTGGTGCAATCGCTGGGTGGAAATGCAACACTGTTCTACTATCTCCATCTTCCAATGTTTCCTCATCATACGCATTACACAAAAAGGCTAATGTCATTCTATCTGCACCCAAAGATGGCTCTATACAATATGGGATATACTTTTTATCTTCTTCTTGGTCAAAATAAGTCATATCCTGTCCTGACACATTTTGATGACAAGTTAAGTCAAAATCTGTTCTATCTGCAATACCCCAAAGCTCACCCCAGCCAAATGGGAACATAAATTCAATGTCTGTTGTCGCATTACTATAATGGGAAAGCTCCTCTTTTTCATGGTCTCTCAAACGAATATTTTCCTCCTTAATACCCAAGTTTAAAAGCCATTCTTTACAATATTTTCTCCAGTATTCAAACCACTCCAAGTCTGTACCTGGTTTGCAGAAAAATTCTAATTCCATTTGCTCAAATTCTCTTGTCCTAAACGTAAAATTACCTGGTGTGATTTCATTTCTAAAGGATTTTCCTACCTGTCCTATACCAAATGGCAATTTTTTTCTTGTTGTTCTTTGCACATTTTTAAAGTTTACAAAGATTCCCTGTGCCGTCTCTGGTCTCAAATATACCGTATTTTTTGCGTCTTCTGTTACACCTTGAAATGTTTTAAACATTAAATTAAATTGTCTAATATCTGTAAAGTTATGCGCTCCGCAGCTTGGGCAGGTAATTTTTTCTTCTTCTATAAATTTCTTCATTTCTTCATTGCTCCAAGCGTCAATGCTGACCTCTTCCATGCCTTTTTCTTTTCTATAGTCTTCTATAATCTTATCTGCTCTAAATCTTTCTTTACACTCTTTGCAATCCATTAATGGGTCGCTAAATCCACCTACGTGTCCAGAAGCTACCCATGTCTGTGGATTCATCAATATTGCGCAGTCTACTCCTACATTATATGGACTCTCTTGCACAAATTTACGCCACCATGCCTTTTTTACATTGTTTTTTAATTCCACACCTATAGGACCATAATCCCATGTATTTGCTAAACCTCCATAAATTTCTGAACCTGCATACACAAATCCTCTGTTTTTTGCCAATGCTACTATTTTTTCCATTGTAATTTCCATTTCTCTTTTTACTCCTTTCTAAAATAAAAAAACTTCCGCCCCTTACAATAAACTACTGTAAGGGACGAAAGTATACCTTCCGCGGTTCCACCCTTTTTGGCTAAATCCTTTTTTAGCCCTCTTTTATTTGCTTTTTCTGCTCCAAAGCGCCCTTCTTTGTGTTCCATTGCACTGCTTTCACCACTTCACAATGCTCTCTGCTAAATTTTACACAAATACTCCTCTTTTTCATAGCAGTTTTTTATTTTTTATACTCTATCACGCCATTTTTATAAAGTCAAGCTCTTTTTTATTATTTTGCTAGAAAAATATATATCAATGTGTTATACTGAATAAACAGAAAATTTTTCTGTTTATTTATATCAACATTGAAAGAAAAGAAAGAGAGGATTTTTTTATGAAAAACAAGAAGGAAGCTACCATTGTTGTAAACTGGGAGGTTTGCTAAAAAACAGCCCAGCCTCCCAAAAAAGTTTTTATACTGATACTTTTTGGAGGAAAATAAATTATGAATAGAGAAAATAAACGAATACGTTACAAAAAAGGATACTATAAAAATCATGCCTGTAATGACAGTTTTACCTGTAAAGTATGTGGGCGTCTTGTTGTTTCCGCAGGTGCTGGAACAAATCACCGCAACCATTGCCCTAACTGTCTTCACAGTATTCATGTTGATAATGAACCTGGTGACCGTGAATCAGATTGTGGTGGCATTATGGAACCGATTGGTGTATGGGTACGCAAAAGCGGAGAATGGGCAGTGATTCACAGATGTCGCCGTTGTGGCAAAATTTCTTCTAACAGAACCGCTGCTGACGACAATCCTATGAAATTGATGTCTATTGCCATGAAGCCATTAGCTCAGCCCCCTTTTCCATTAGAACGAATTACAGAATTAACTGTTTTAATGGGCGGGGAAGGTTCATT
>CAMXTM010000156.1 GCA_947246775.1 uncultured Clostridium sp.
CGGCTATGATGGATATTTTAAAAAGTATACTTGATATAGCTGAAAGATGTAATCAAGAGGAAGAGGGCATTTATATTTTTTTATCTAATGCTGATAAAATTATAAAAAATGCAGCATTTTGGTTTGAGATGTTTAATAAATTGCTATTAAATACCTTTTATTTACATGACTATTATATTGCTGCTATAAAAAGATTAGATAAAGAAAACTTAGAAATATTTCTCAATGTATTAGATTATATAGAAAAAGAAGATGAGGAACATTATTACAAAGAAATGATTGATTTAATACGAAAAAATATAAAACAATAAAATAATAAAAAATGAAGAAAGAACGGAAAATGATATGAATTCAATAGAAGAATGTTTGCAAATTTTAAATAAAATGAAAAAGATGTGCAATGAAGATGATGATATAGAAGTATTTGATGAGGCATTGTATAAAGTAAGAACAGAAGCTGATATGAGTGCAATTGAAAAATTATATACTGCACTTGATGATGAAACAGAAGGTCCTTCATCGGCTATGATGGATATTTTAGAAAGTATACTTGATATAGCTGAAAGATGTAATCAAGAAGAAGAGGGCATTTATATTTTTTTATCTAATGCTAATAAAATTATAAAAAATGCAGTATTTTGGTTTGAAATGTTTAATAAATTACTATTAAATACAGAGTATTTACATAAATATTATATTGCTGCTATAAAAAAATTAGATAAAGAAAACTTAGAAATATTGCTTAATATATTAGATTATATAGAAAAAGATGATAGAGAAAATCATTACAAAACAAAAATTAATTTTATAAAAGAAAATATAAAATAATAAAAAGCATGAGTGTAAAAGTAATAAAATAGTAAATTGTTTTGTAATCATTTATTTCTGTCAGAAAAGAGGAATAAAAATGATTTATTTAATGTTTCAAGAGGAGATACTTGGCAATATTAGCATAGATAGTACGGAAAATGCTTGGGCATATGGTACTTATGAATTATATAAAAGTGCTGAAAAGTTCGCAAAATTATTTCAGGCACTTGTCAGTGAAAAAGAAGAAGATGTTTTTGATGAGAATGATTTTGATAAAGAATGGATACAAGAAGATAACTGGTTTATTAATGATAATGGAAAAGTTTTAGGAATTACCATACCTGCAATTTATGCTGATAATCAATTAATTTCATTTCGGTTTCGGTAAATTGATTAGAAAAGCAAAACCTCCTCCCATATTTTGTATGAGAGGAGGTTTTTATATTATTTTGCTGGCACAATTTCTAACCAATAGTTGTCAGGGTCATTGATAAAATAGATGCCCATAGCAGGATTTTCAAAACAAATGCAGCCCATTTCTTTGTGTTTTTGGTGTGCTTTTTCAAAATCCTGTGTTACAAAAGCTAAATGAAATTCATTTTCGCCTAAATTATAGGGTTCTTTTCTGTCACGTAGCCAAGTTAATTCTAGTGAAAAATCTGTTTTGCCATCGCCTAAATAGACAAGGATATAGCTGCCATCTTTTGCTTCTTTTCGTCTGACTTCTTTTAGCCCAAGTGCATCTTCGTAAAATTTGATACTTTTTTGTAAATCTAATACATTATAGTTGTAGTGATTAAATGTAAAATCCACAATAATTACCTCCTTTTGTGTTATCATTCGTGGTCATGGTGGTGATGATGGTGGTGGTCATGTCCACAATCACAATGGTCATGATGGTCATGATGATGATGGTCGTGTCCACAGTCACAATGGTCATCAAAATTAAAATCAGATAAAGAAAAATTCTTGAAATCCTCGTTATTTTCTTCTTCCTCACAATAAAAACCGTTTTCTTCGAATACCATACCTATTTTGTCTAAAATCAATATTTTTTGTTCAAGGATACTAGCACTTTCTACTGCTGTTTTTATCATAGAAAGGGTTTCTTCTACTGAAAAAATGGAAGGCAAAACACCTAATAATATCTGCATAGATGTCTTTCTGATAGAGGTAGGCATTTTTGAAAATGCTTTTGCTATTGCATCAATAAATTCATCAAATGCTTTTTGTTTCCATTCCGCAGAAGCGGGTGGTAAATCTTCATTTATGTCTGCTTGAAATATTTCTTCGTTTAATTCGCCATAGTAGCAAGAACGTAAAAAATCTTCTGTCAATAGGATTTTTTTGGTGTCATCACTTAGTTCTGCAAAATCCTGTATTTTTTTCATATATTTTAGTTCTTTTTGTCCGATGTCGTTTGCCTTGTCAATAACAACTTCTACAGCATTTTCTAAAGTAGTAGGTAGTTGGTCTAAATAGGCTTCTATTTCTGTTTGAGATAGCTCACCGCTGAGCATTTCGCAAACAGTGTGGTATAAATCAGCATGAGAGGCATCTTGTTCTGTCAGTTCTAAAAAGTTATAGCCTAAAAAGAAAAGTGCTATCAGTGCATTAATGTCATTAAATAGACAACTAAAAATATCGTCTATTTTTTGCAAGTCATTAAAAACAGAGTCAAAATCAGTATATCCTTCGTGGAGTTCTTCATCAGACAGCTCACGAGCAATTATATTGTTGTGAGAAGAAAACCATTGTGCTAATTCTGTAAAATATTTTCCATAATCTTTGTTATTTTCGGGTACAATAATATTGTAAAAAGTATTGAGAGTATGAGCAATAAGTGCTTCAGATTCCTCTTGAAAACACTGGTGTAAATTTTGTTTTATAATGTCATAGTATTTTGAGCGTGCCATTTGGAATGGAATGGTCTTTAAAAGTTGTCCGATTCGTTTTTTTTGCTCTAAGACATTATCGGCTTCTTCTAAAAATTGTTCACAATCTGAATAAAAGATATCCCATTCTATTTTTTTATTAGAAATATTTTCTTCTTTGTATTTTCTAATAGCGACTTCGTCCATAATATTATTGCAGTAAAGACTCCACAAAGAAGAATATTGATAGATTGTTTCATAAATAGAAATCAACTTTTTTTTCAAATCAATACAGTCCTCTAGGGCAGCACTACAAGCATCTTTGTTGTCATCATCTAATAAATCTTCAAGCTGTAAGACATAATTTTTGACTGCATATTGTAAATCTAAAACATCATCTGGTATTTTGTAATGAAAAGTTTCATCTTTTTGGTATTCTCTTTCTAAAACACCCATTAAAAGCAGTAAAAAACTGCTTACAGATTGTTGTTCAATATATTGAGTAGAAAGTGTTTTTATTTTTTCTTCTAAGATATAATTTGACAAAGAAATGTCTCCTTTCCTGTTGCTTATTTTTGTATTGTATATTTGTCTATTATAAAGCAAAAAAGGGACAGTGACAATGATTTTAATGGAAAACATTTGCAATCTGGAGTAAAATAATAGCAGAGGTGAAAGGGTATGGTATTGTTGTATACAGGAGCAGGGAAAGGAAAAACAACGGCAGCAATAGGTTTATGTATTAGGGCGTTGGGCTGGGGAAAAAAAGTTTGTATGATACAATTTTTAAAATCGCCTGAGGTAGCGTGTGGAGAAATCCATTTGCTTCAAAAAATGAATATCGACTTATATCAAACAGGGATTGGTTTTTCTTGGGAAAAAACAGCTCAGCAGCAAAGAGATTGTATAAAAAAAGCATGGGAGCTGTCTAAAAATATCTTATTTAGTGAAAAATATGATATGATAGTGTTAGATGAAATCATAAATGTATTTTGTATGAAAAGCATTACAGTAAGTGATTTTTTGACAGAGCAAGATTTGATTGCTGTGTTGCAAAAAACAAAAAAGGATATAGATATTGTATTGACAGGAAGAAATGCAAAAAAAGAGTTGATAGAGTATGCTGATTTAGTAACAGAAATGAAAGAAGTTAAACATTATTATCAAAAAGGGATAAAAGCAAAAAAAGGATTAGAATATTAATAAACAAAAAACGAAAATAAGCATATATTAATAGAATAAAAAGCATTATTATATAGAAATAGCTTTTATATTTTGTTATTTTTTGATAAAATAGCATTGAATTCAATTTTATAATTTATTAGACATATTTTCCTATTACATGATAAAAAAGAAACAAATGATATAAGAGGGGGAAAAGTGGTTATGAAAGAAGAAAAAAGAGTTTGTTTTCAAAATAGGGAATTGTCTTGGTTGCAATTTAATGAAAGAGTATTAGAGGAAGCAGCGGATAATAATGTGCCGCTGTGTGAGAGATTATCATTTTTGTCTATCTTTCAGAGTAATTTAGATGAATTTTTTATGGTAAGAGTAGGTTCTTTGCGCGACCAGATGCTACTTTCGGAGAATGCAAAAGACAATAAAACCAATATGACAGCAAGAGAACAGATTGCAGCAATATTAAAGCGTTCTAAGGAATTAGGCAACAAAAAGGATAAAATTTATTTAGAGCTTTTGGAGCAACTAGAAAAAGAGGGTGTACATCTTATCAATTTCCAGTCTTTGTCTAAAAAAGATGCAGAGTATTTGGAGCAATATTTTGAGAGAGAAATAGCACCTTTGTTATCTAGTATTGTAGTTGGAAAAAAACAGCCGTTTCCATTTTTAAAAAATAAAGCCATTTATGCGACAGCGGTATTAAATACTAAAAACGAAAAGGAAAAAATTGGTATTATTCCATGTAATACAGGTGTATTTGAAAGATTGATAGAGATTCCCTCCAGAAAAGGGCATTTTATGCTTGCAGAAGAACTGATATTACACTTTTTGCCTAAAGTATTTAAAAGTTATAAAATTAGTGCAAAGTCGCTGATTAGGGTGACAAGAAATGCAGATATTGATGCAGAACAAATCTATGATGAAGATTTAGACTATAGGGAACATATGGCAGAGGTAGTCAAAAGGAGAAGAAAATTGTCACCAGTGCGTTTGGAGCATACTAGAGAGCTGGACGGCACGACCGTAGCAAAACTTTGTGAATATATGAAATTAAAAAAAGAACAGACATTTTATTCTCATGCGCCGATTGATTTATCTTTTGTTTCCAATATTAGGGACTATTTGAGAAGTAAGAGCTATTTGTTTTTTGAAAAAAGAGTACCACAGGCATCTGCATCGATTAACAGTAGACAAGGTATGATAGAGCAAATAGAAAAGAAAGATATTTTGCTTTGCTATCCTTATGAGAGTATGAGACCATTTTTGCATTTGTTGGCACAGGCGGCGATAGACCCAAATGTTGTTTCTATTAAAATGACCTTGTACCGCTTGGCAAAATCAAGTAAAATTGTGAGTGCATTGATTGAGGCGGTAGAAAATGGAAAGCAAGTAGATGTTTTGGTAGAATTAAAAGCAAGGTTTGACGAAGAAAATAATATAGAGTGGTCAAGAAGACTGGAAGAAGCAGGTTGTCATGTGATATATGGCTTAGATGATTTAAAGGTACATTCTAAACTTTGTTTAATTACGATGAAAAAAGAGGGCAAAATAGAATATATTACCCAAATCGGTACAGGCAACTATAATGAAAACACAGCAAAGCTGTATACAGACATGTCTCTTATGACAGCAGACCCAGATATTGGACAAGAAGCATCACAAGTTTTTCAAGCGATTGCCTTGGGACAAGTGGTAGATAGCGTAGACCATTTAATGGTTGCGCCAAAGTGCCTGCAAAATAAG
>CAMXTM010000157.1 GCA_947246775.1 uncultured Clostridium sp.
GTATATAGACACCACCGCCTTTACCATCAGCAGCATTAACACCATTTTCGCTGATTTTACCACTGTTCATGATAAGCTCACTATTATCAAAAACTACTACACCATTGCCATCTTCAAAGTTTCCGCCAGTGATTTTACCATTACTGCTACTACCTTGACAATCACACAATGTCAGTTTTGCACCATCTTCTAAACGAATGACTGAGCCATTACCACTACCTGCTAGTTCGTATCCATTTAAGCAAAGTGTTACCTCTACATTGCCTGTAATATTAAGTGTGTCATCAAGTGTCACATCATTCTTTAAGTAGTAATTACCACTACCTGTAATGCTTGTGCTGCTCTCTAATTTAGTCCAGCCAGTAGGATTATCGCCCACATGGTCGTTAGGGTCTGTATGGTTTTCGTCTGCCTGCGCTGCTTCCCTTGCCATTTTTCTTTTTGGCGCTTCGCTTTGCTGTTCTTCCTCGTCTGGGTCTTGTTCTATTTGCTGCTCGTCGTCTTTCTCTTCTGTATCGTCTACGTTTTTGTCGTTTTCCTCTGTTGCGTCTGGGTCTTTTGCGGCGTCTGGGTTTTCGTCCGCATTTTCGTCATCATTGTCTGTTATTTGTTCTGTATCCTCTTGTTTTGTGTCGTTTTTTATGTCGTCTGAGTTGTTTTTGTCCATATCATCATTATTACTGTCGTTTTGGACGTTGTCATCTATGACATTTTTGTCTTTTTCCTCATTTTCGTCCGCATTTGTGTTGCTCTCACTGTCCTGTGACACTTTTGCGCTCTCCGCTAGACAATCTTCTGTGTGAGCATGCTCCTCCTGCTCGCAAATAAGGGTTTTTTGAGGATTTTTGTTCTCGTCCTCCTCGGTTTGATAACAGCTATCGTCATGCGTATGTAGCTCTTTTCCGCAGATAAAAATTTCCTCCTGCTGCGCAAAAGCTGCGCTCGGAAACATACCTACTAGCATACATACTACTAGTATATACGCCGTTATACTCGCTTTTCGTTTTCCTTTCTTTGTCATTTTTTAGATTCCCCTCCTTATAAAGTAGAATTTTGTACAGCGCTAGCCTCACTAGAGCCTGCTCTAGTGAAAAAGAGTATACTCTTTTTGCTTTTGCTTGATTTTATGCGCTATAATGTTATTATATCATTCTTATATTTCGGAAATCAATGTTATTTCAAGACGCTTTTGTGCTGTTTAGGACGTCTTATATAATAGTCAAAATTACCTTTGCATATCATGCCTGTTCCTCTTTAGCACTTTGGTTGTAGTCGAAATTGCTTGATAACATTTTTTGTAGGGGAGCGTTGAGTAGTTTTATAAAAAATTTGACAACTATTCCTGTTAAAATTGCTGTCAAAATAGTACCCTCTCTTGTGCCGATTATAGCGCCATGAAAAAGTAGCAGAGACAATAAAAGCGACAAAATAACATTGCAGACGTCAAAACCAATTTTAACATTGCCAAAATTTTTACCACTTTTATCAGAAATCGCTTTTACAAATGCTTCTCCTGAGTTCATAATGACGTTTGCTATAACAGACAAAGACACTCCAAAACCAAGTATAACAATGCCAACTAAAACAAACAGAAGTTGAATAAAATAGTTATTTACGGGCAAAGAGGAAACACACCACATACCAAAATCTGTAAAATATCCAAATAAAAAGGATAGTGGTACTTGCAGTAGCTGTATCATTTTAAAATCTTTTCGTAACAGGACAATTTGTCCAATAATTAACAAACAATTCCATAAAATAAGCCACATTCCAAGCGAAAGAGCCGTAAACTTAATACTAAAAACATTTTCTACAGAGGAAATCGGTGATACTCCTAGTGCGCCATGTTTGGTTACAGCAACTCCTAGTGCCGAAAAAAATAAGCTAATAATAAATAAAAGATAGCGTTTGGTTAATTCTTTTTTATCCATATATTTATGCCTCCAAATTGTGATAAATTTTTATCAAATATTGTTTTAATTGTTCCGTTTCTTCTTTTGAAAAGTCAGTTAAAGCCTTGTTTACAATAAAAGTAAATTGTTGTGCAATTTGTTTATAAATTGCTTTTCCTTTTTCTGTCATAAAAATGTTAATATTTCTTCTGTTTTGTTTGTCCATATTTCTTGTGATTAGACCATTTTTTTCCATTCCGTTTAAAATAGTCGAAAGTGACGCAGGTTCAATGTGACAGCCTTGTGCAATGTCTTTTTGAATTGCTCCATCATTTTGCCCTAAATAATCCAATACCTTTGGCTGACCCGATGTTAAGTTTAGTTCTTTTATATTGTTAAAAAGATTTTTTTGTAACATCAAATGGTTTGCCATAAACAAATAGTGAAATGTAAAATTCATAATACCCTCCTTAATAGTTTGTATTTTAACAGTTAGTATTCTAATTATATTAAAAATGCTTGTAAAAGTCAATTGTTAATGTAGCAAAAAATGATAATAGGGATTGTCTCTTGTAAATTACAAAAGACAATCCCTATTGAAAAAGCAATATTTATTTTGTTGTTTACTCTGTAGTTATTTTGTTATGGAAATAGATATTTTTTGCTGTTTGTATGAGCTGCTGTTTTTCATTGTTGATGTCATTTTTGCTAACATGATATGCTAGTTGTGTTAGTATTTTTCCAATTTCCTTGCCTTGCGGAACTCCTACTTGTATTAAATCGTACCCTGTAATGACTAAGTCTTTTTTACTAAACTGCTGTCTTTTTTCTAGCACTTCTGCTAATTTTTGTTCTAATTTTTTGATTTGCTCTAGTTTTTGAGACTGAACAGCGGGAGATTGTGCTTTGGTATCCGCCTTTTTGACTTCAAGTAGCATTTTAAATTGTTGTTGTCCTAATTTGTTTAACCAACGTTTTATAGAAACTGCTTTTGATGGAATTTGGGCATCATGGTAAAAAATAAGACGACATATTGTTTCGATATTATCAAACTGTAGACGTTTTAAAACGGAAAAAGCAATGTCACTGCTATGTTTTGGGTGACCATAAAAATGTCCAATACCATTTTGGTCTTGGCTAAAACAAAAAGGCTTGCCAATGTCATGAAATAGCATAGTTAACCTGAGTATGATATTGTCTGGAGCAAAAACAATACTATATACCGTATGTTCCCATACAGTATAGCAATGATTTGGGTTGTACTGTTGCATGGTGAGCATTGGTTTTAGTTCTGGAATAAGACAAACAATAAATTCTTGCTGATTGAGAATATCGGTTGCTGTAAGGCTGCCTGATAATAATTGAATTAGTTTTTGTTTATCTGTATACATCAGTTATCACCTTTTCATTGATGCTCATTACAAAGTCTTCTACTTCTTTGTAGTTAGGCTTTTTTGGTAAGATAGTATGTTTAATTGCCTGTTCCATTTTGTGTTGATATTCGTCAACCATTTCAAAAAACTCCTTTTGAAATGTGCCATCGTTATTTTGATAGTATCCATTGCGAATACGCATTAGTAAATCATGTTCTTTTTGTCTGTAGGTGTTAATTTCTCCCTTTTGTAAAATATCAATGCACATTAGATATAATCGGATTAAGTGCATAGCGTGTTTGTTTAAGTGTGCATCATCTTTTTTGTGATTTCTGCCGTTTAGCTTTGCATAATCTTTAACGATATTGTGCATTTCCGCCCATAGTCCCTTGTAATCTCTTAAAGGGTAGTGATTTAGTTTGATGTCCATATAAATTTCGCTTTCTAAATCTTGTTTTTGGGAGGTGTCTATATAGAGTTTAATTGAGCCATTCTCAAAATGTTGATACCTCTGGTCAAAACTGTACATTGCTGATTTTAAAGAATTTAAAATGTGTTTTTCTTTTTCAGCCTGTGGGTAAGCGTCTCTGGCTAAAGCATTTTGTAGTCTTCTTAGTTGGGCATCAGCATATCCTCCAAAGGAGTGGATTGCTTTTTGAGATAAAAATAATTTGTAGTTTTGTAATAATTGCTGCCCCTCTGGCGAAATGTAAAGGTAATGTTCTTTTTTGCAACCTAATAGCTCTATGCAGTTGGGATTGCAGTTTAAAAGTAAAGGAATTAACTTGTTAAAGGCATAAATAACTGTGTCTGTGGTAGTGTCAATTACTTGTTCAAAATGGCTCATACCAATTAAATCTGTTTTGCTGTTTAAGGCACAGCCACGAATGTCAATGTCTGAAGTTTGTATGTTTGTTCCGTAAGCATAACTGCCTGCTAAGGTAAGAAACATAATTTTGTTTTTTAAATGTTCGTTTGTTTTTAAAAAGTCATAAGAAGGCCTTTGTAAAATATTTTTAATTTGTTCTATCATTACTTTCACTTCCTTGTTTGGGTTGTTTGTGTCATTTTTAATAAATAAAGTATAACATATTGTTGTATCGTTTAGAAAGGAGTTGTTTGATAATCATTATTTTTATAATTAAAATAAGACATTTTTGTGTTATTTGCAAAGTGATTTGTAAAAAATATTGTCTTTTCAGTAGCAAATTGCTATAATAGATAAATAATTTATAATATATTGTTGTTATTGTATTTTATAAGTGAAAAAATATATGAGGGGACAAACATGAAAAAGAAAAAATCTTTACAAGAAATCATTTATGCTGTTTTTCTTCTAGTTGCCATTATACTATCGTTTTTCTGGTTTATAGAGCAAAACAGTAAACGAACAGAAAAGCAAAATAGAGATTACGCAGCGGACTCTGCACGAATGAAGTCGACACAAATTGACGACGAACTAAATAATGCATTAAGTCGTATCAATACGTATGCTTATTTTATAGGAGAGAGTTTAACAGAGCCTGTTGTCACAGCGCAAATGCTTCAAAAGATGGAAGAGAATGCGCAATTTGATGCGATTATGTTTACAGACTCTAAAGGGATAGACTATGCATCAGATGGAAGAGAAGCTGACGTAGCAAAAAGGCATTTTTATAAAGATGGTATAAGAGGGAATAGTGGGATTGAAATTATATTTGACCCTCACTTTTTTGATGAAACGATGGCGTGTTTTTATGCGCCAGTTTATTTTAAAGGTCAAAATATCGGTGTATTGCGAGGTGCTTTTTTAGCGGAAGAATACCTAAAAAATATGCTTACCACCACTTATTTTGGAGAAGAAGCGCAAGTATTCTTGTGTACACCAGATGGTAGAGTGATTGCTAGTTCTAATGGAGTAAGCTATGATAAACATATTGTTGATTCTCTAGTTGAAACGAAAGTGATTGACCAAGCGACTGCGGAGCAAGTTCGTGAAGTATTTGATAATGGAGGAGAGGGTGCTTTTATCTGTGAATCATCTAATGAGACAGATAATATCTGCGTTACATACCTGCCAAAGAACGACTATGTTTTTGTACAAACATTTCCAAAAGATGTAACACAACGAATGATTGCAGAAGAAAATCTTGTAGGGATTCAGTTAGAAATCATGCTTATCATTTTGTTTGTGCTTTATATTCTTTTTATTATCATTCGTTCTGGACGTAAACGGAAGCAGCTAGAGAAAGAAAACCGAGAAATGGGCTATATTATAAGTGGCGTCAATACTTTGTTTTCACGATTTGCTATGATTGATTTTGAAGAAAATACATACCAATATTTAGCAGG
>CAMXTM010000158.1 GCA_947246775.1 uncultured Clostridium sp.
ATGTCCTGGTTGGTCTATATTATGTATAATCAATGTATTATATTCTCCACTAAAGTTTACATCAATGTCATCAATTTTGTTAACCATAATTCTGCCGCCGCCTAAGGAAGATGCTTGTATTTTTAGTTTACGCTCTTTTTCTCCCTCAATTTCAATGAGTGCTGTATTTGGGTGTGCCTCTTTTAAATTTTTGTTTTGTATAGAAAAAGTTAAACCTTCTTCTTTTGCTACATCAAAACTGTGTGGGATTCTCATATCGTCTGCCTGCATACCTAATATCCCAGCAATCAATGCTTTGTCTGTACCATGTCCTACTCCAGTTGCTGCAAAAGAACCATGTAAATAAATATCTGCTTTTACTGGTCTTTCAGCAAGCAATTTTCTTGCAGTTAATCCAATTTTTGTTGCGCCAGCCGTATGGGAACTAGATGGTCCAACCATAACTGGACCTAAAATGTCAAATATGTTCATAAAAAGTACCCTCCTATCTATTATAATATTATAAAGTATAATAAAATTATTTCTTTTATCATATTTGAAATTGTGTAAAATGTCAATCGTTTGATAATAAAATAACATAGCTTGTTTTATGTTATGGTGAAAATATACAAAAAATGGCAAATAACCTAAATGTATCTTATAGAAATATCAATTATTTTTTTGCTTTATGCTTATAACAAAATGGATTTGGTTTTCCATAAGCATTTTCTTTGCTATCGGAGGGACGCAAAAGAAATATAATATTCCATATAAAAAGAATACCACCTATCAAAAATAACAATATACTAAATAGCATAATTTTAAAAAAATTAGCCATATTGACGTTAACTCCTGCTGAAAATAAAAATACAAGTAATGTCATACAAGTAAGCGCAATGCCCAAAAGAAAACAAATTTTACCTAATAAATAAAAAATAATTGCTTTCCAACCTGCTTTTCCTATATCATGATACCTCCTCATAACTGCAAAAAGCATAGGAAAAAAAGTAATTAAATTCCATAGTATAATAATATAGGAAAAAAAGTGATTGATTTCAATACCATATAAATTATTTAAAAGAAATATAAAAATGATATTAACAATAAAAACACCTAGCCAAGCATACCAATAGCCTTGTTTTGAAAGTCTGCCATGCCAATTAAAAAAGTGTTGAAATAAATCTTTTATTGCATAAATCATATTTTTCATAGATATGCCTTTCTTATTATTTATTTTATTCTATCATAAAAATAGAAGCATTTCCTCACAATATACGAGAAATGCTTCTATTTTGATTTACATTTTTTGTATTATATTGCTCTGCTCAAGTTTACCATTTCTATAGCAGACAGTGCGCAGTCATAGCCTTTATTGCCTGCTTTTGTGCCTGCTCTTTCTATTGCCTGCTCAATACTATCTGTGGTCAGCACACCAAATAAGACTGGGATACCTGTTTCTAATGAAACGTGAGCGACACCTTTTGATACTTCATTGCAAACGTAATCATAGTGAGAAGTTGCGCCTCTTATAACTGCGCCTAAACAAATGACAGCATCATATTTACCAGATTTTGCTAATTTTGAAGCAATGACAGGGATTTCAAATGCTCCAGGTACCCAAGCTAAGGTAATATCATCATCATCAACATTGTGACGTTTTAGCCCATCTACCGCACCACTAATTAGTTTTGAAACAATAAATTCATTAAATCTCGCTGCTACAATTGCTACTTTGATATTTTGTGCTACTAAATTGCCTTCTAAAATTTTCATTCTTTTTTCCTCCTCTAAACTTGATTAGTATGTTAATAAATGACCCATTTTTTCTTGTTTTGTTTTTAAATAAACAGCATCTTCTTTCCTCAATTCCATTTGTATTGGCACTCTTTCCACAATTTCTAAATTATAGTTTGCCAAGCCATCTATTTTTTTAGGATTATTTGTCATAAGACGCATTTTTCTGATTCCCAAATCAGCAAGTATTTGTGTACCAATGGTATAATCTCTCATATCAGCAGGAAAGCCCAATTTGATATTGGCTTCTATGGTGTCATAACCCTCGTCTTGCAGTGCATAGGCTTTTATTTTGTTAATCAGTCCAATGCCCCTGCCCTCTTGGCGCAGATAAAGTAGTACTCCTCTACCCTCTTGTGCTATTTTTTTCATAGCAGCATCGTATTGCTGCCCACAGTCACAACGAGCAGAACCCAATGCGTCCCCTGTAAGACATTCAGAATGTACTCTACAAAGCACAGGTTTTCCATCTGCAACATCTCCCATAGTAAGCGCAACATGGTGTTCTCCATTTAATTTATTGACATAGCCATGTATTGTAAAATCGCCATATATAGTAGGCATTTTTGCTTTTGCAACACATTCTACTAATTTTGTATGATTTTTAATATAAGCAATTAAATCTGCAACGGTAATGAGTTTTAACTTATGTTTTTGAGCAAACTCTACCAAATAAGGCAAACGAGCCATATAACCGTCATCTCTCATAATTTCACAGCAAAGTCCACAAGGTTTTAGTCCTGCCAATTTCATTAAGTCAACAGTTGCTTCTGTATGACCATTTCTTTCTAATACGCCCATTGGTTTCGCTATCAAGGGAAACATATGTCCCGGACGTCTAAAATCTTCTGGCTTAGCGTCATCTTCTACCACTTTTCTGGCTGTAATTCCTCTTTCGTATGCTGAAATTCCTGTTGTAGTGTCCACATGGTCTACAGAAACCGTAAAGGCAGTTTCATGATTGTCTGTGTTCTTTTTTACCATAGGGTGAAATTGTAATTTGCTTGCTAATTCTTCTGTCATAGGCATACAAATTAAACCTTTTGCATAACTAGCCATAAAATTAACTGCTTCTGTTGTAGCAAATTCTGCCGCAACAATTATATCACCTTCATTTTCTCTGTCCTCATCATCTACAACGACAATCCATTTGCCCTGTTTTAAATCTTCTAATGCTTCTTCTATGGTATTAAATACAAATTCGCTCATGTCTTTTCTCTCCTTTTAAAATCCGTTACTTTGTAAAAATTCTAAGGTAATACCCTTTTTTTGCTGTGTTTCGTTATTATTATAATTAAGTAGTTTTTCTACATATTTTCCAATGACATCACATTCTAAATTGACTGTATCGCCAACTTTTTTGTGTAAAAGAATAGTTTCATCAGCAGTATGTGGAATAATAGAAACTTGAAAACAACTATCATCTACAAAAGCTACTGTTAAACTAATGCCATCAATGGCAATGGAACCTTTTTCCACAATGTATTTTAATATCGTTGCATTTGCTTTTATAGTAACCCAGACAGCATTTTCATCTTTTTTAAAATTTGTAATCGTGCCTGTGCCGTCTACGTGTCCTGAAACAATATGACCACCAAAACGTCCATTTGCTGGTATTGCTCTTTCTAAATTAACAGCACTTCCTTTTTTTAACTCTCCTAAATTACTTCTGTTCATTGTCTCAGCCATCACATCAGCAGTAAAATTTTGCTTTGCTATATGGCAAGCAGTTAAACAAATGCCATTGACAGCAATACTATCACCTAGTTTTATATCTTGCAGTATTTTGTTTGCAGTAATCACCAGTTTTGCGGAACGATTGCCTTTTTCGATTGCTGCAATATGACCAATTTCTTCTATGATTCCTGTGAACACATTGATTCACCAACCTTTTTTACATTGTATTCTAATAAAATATCATCGCCAATTTTTTGCATATTATCAAGCTGCAAACTATAAGCATCTTTTGCGAAAGCAACGCCCACTCCCTCAACGGGAGATTTTGCTTCTTTTCCTCCAAATATTTTGGGGGCAATATATACTTCTAATCTGTTAACAAGCCCTAATTGTAATGCACATTCGTTTAATGTTCCGCCGCCCTCAATCAAAACACTATCAATTTGTTTTTGTCCCAGTGCTGTCATCAGTGCTTTTAAATCTACTTTGTGTTGTTCATTTGGCAAATATAAAAGCTCTATTCCAGCATTTTCTAATGCAGCTTGTTTTTGCTCATCTTTTTGAGCAAAAGCAACAATGGTATCAATTTGTTTTGCGGTCTGCACAATTTGACTGTCTAGCGGAATTTTTAGTGTACTGTCACAAATAATGCGAGTGGGGTTTTTTCCGCCCTCTATACGACAATTTAATAATGGGTCATCTGCTAATACTGTGCCAATGCCTACCATAATGCCAGCAAGCGCATTTCTTAGATGATGTACTCGCTCCCTTGCTTTTTCTCCCGTAATCCATTTACTGTCACCTGTATGTGTGGCAATTTTGCCATCTGCTGTCATGGCATATTTCATCACAACATAGGGTTGTTTTGTTTTAATATAATGAAAAAAGATGGTATTTAAGCTATCACATTGATATTTTAATATGCCTGTGTGTACTTCTATGCCATGTTGCTTTAATATTTCAATGCCTTTCCCAGCTACAAGTGGGTTTGGGTCATCAGAACCAATAAATACCCTTTTAATGCCTTTTTCTATAATAATATCAGTACAAGGAGGTGTTTTGCCATAATGACAGCAAGGCTCTAAGGTAACATATAAATCTGCACCAGAAGGGTCTTCCACACAACTTGCAAAAGCATCTCTTTCGGCATGAAGTCCCCCGTAATATTGATGATAGCCTGCTCCGATTACTTTATTATTTTTGACAATGACAGCACCTACCATAGGATTAGGGTTAGTGTGCCCCCTGCCACGTTTTGCAAGCCGTATTGCTTCTTCCATATATTTTTCCCATATATCCCATATATATAACATAAAAAATACCTCCCAATAAAAAAGCCCTGTATATTTAAAAAATACAGGGCTAAAAAATGCATAAAAATATTGTTAAAATTATAACAAAAATAACAGCGTGCCAAAAGCGAAAAACCTTGAAAATGTTGCTCTCATTCTTAACAAAACACAAATAGATGAAACAACAAAATCACTTTTGATAAGCTAAAATTATTTTTATTATCCTAACAAAAAACCCTGAAATACAATTTGTATTTCAGGGCAGAATAAACAATGTAACACAAATGATATGTTACACAAAGAAACACATCAAAAATGTGTTATTTTTCTTCTCCCATCCAGACTATACTGTCGGTTTTGGAATTGCACCAAATCAGCAAAACAGTTGTTTCGCTCGTGGACTATTACCACCGGTCGGGAATTACGCCCTGCCCTGAAGAAAATGATATTTAATTGATTTGCTAACATCATACACCTATTTTATCGATTTGTAAATAGTTTTTTTGAAAAACTTTTCACAAATTTTAGGTTTTATTGATATTGCAAAAAATATTTATTGTATGTTTATGCAATATTATTGTTGTATCGCATCACAAATGAGTTTTCCCATTTGTTTTGTACCTACTGTTTTGTCACCAGCTTTTGCAATGTCTGCTGTTCGATATCCTGCTTCTAATACGGAAGTAACTGCACTTTCTATTGCATCTGCTTCTTTGTCCAACTTAAAGGAATATCTTAACATCATAGCAGTAGAAAGGATTGCTGCAACAGGATTAGCAAGGTCTTTTCCTGCAATATCTGGTGCAGAACCATGAATTGGCTCATACATACCTGC
>CAMXTM010000159.1 GCA_947246775.1 uncultured Clostridium sp.
TTGGATATTCTTAGAGTTCCTGTATTAAGAGCCACAAATGATAATATCGTACAACCAGAAAATGTTTTGATAGATAAATCAAAAAGTGCCTATTCTATGGGCAAAACTACAATAGAACAAGTTTTAACTATTCATGCAGCAGAGAAAAAGGACTATATTTTAGGGAATATCTATTCTCGTATTACAGAGGAAAAAGTGAATAAAGGACAACTTGGATATTCTTTAATATTAGTAGAGGCATATGATTTATCAATAAGGCACACCGTAAATACATATGGAAACCCTAAAACAAAAGCTGATTTTACATATCAATCTAGGAGGTATAAAAATCTATCTGTTACAGATTATAGATATTATTCAATAAAAGATACAACTTTTGCGAAAGCATATTTAGTGATTAGTATTGGTGGGGCATATAATGGAAAATATTATAAATTTGTTTCTGCAATTTATCCCACAAAATAAATTTTGTAAAAATAAAAATTTAGTATAGAAAGGAAGATACAATAATGAAAGTATATAATACACTGACAAGACAAAAAGAGGAATTTGTGCCACAGCAAGAGGGAAAAGTAAAAATGTATGTTTGTGGTCCTACCGTATATGATTATATTCATATTGGAAATGCAAGACCATATGTTGTATTTGATACAGTAAGGAGATATTTGGAGTACAAGGGCTATGATGTAACCTATGTACAAAACTTTACTGATGTAGATGATAAAATCATCAATAGAGCAAACAAAGAAAATAGCACAATGCAAGAAATATCCAACAGATATATTGAAGAAGCATTTCATGATGCAGATGGATTAAACGTAAAACGTGCTACAGTACACCCTAGAGTAACAGAAGAAATGCCACATATTATCGAAATGATACAGACATTGTTAGACAAAGGTTTTGCCTATGAAGACAATGGCACAGTATACTATGATACAAAAAAATTTCCAGAGTATGGAAAATTATCAAAAAAGAATTTAGATGAGCTGATAGCAGGTGCAAGTGAAAGAGTTTCCATTGATGATGCTAAAAAGAATCCAACAGACTTTGTACTTTGGAAACCACACAAACCAGGTGAGCCAAAATGGGAAGCACCATGGGGTGCAGGCAGACCAGGTTGGCACATTGAATGTTCTGTTATGGCAAAAAGATATTTGGGCGATACCATAGATATTCATGCAGGCGGAGAAGATTTAATTTTCCCACATCATGAAAATGAAATTGCACAAAGTGAAGCAGCAAACGGCAAACAATTTTCTAAATATTGGTTGCACAATGGATTTATTACAGTAGATAATGAAAAAATGTCAAAATCATTGGGAAATTTCTTTACTGTAAGAGATATTGCGGCACAATTTCCTTATGAAGTTATCAGATTTTTTATTTTGGGAGGACATTATAGAGGTCCGATTAATTTTAGCGACAATTTAATGAGAGATGCGCAAAATGGCTTAGAAAGAATTAAAAATTGCAAAAAGGACTTAGCTCATTATGTGCAAAACTGCGAACAATCCGCACTAAAAGAAGAAGAAAAAGCTGCTGTAGAAGAATTAGAAAAATTTAAAACACAGTTTGAGGCAGCAATGGACGATGATTTTAATACAGCAAATGCGATAACAGCAATTTATGAATTGGTAAGATTTACCAATAAAGCAATCAAAGAAAATATGTCAAAAGAATTGGCAGAAAAGACACAGTATATGCTCAATCATCTTTGTGACGTTTTGGGTATTGCAGAAATGAAAGAAGAAAAGGAAGAAGACACAGCAGAAATAGAAGCATTGATAGCAAAGAGAACAGAAGCAAAGAAAAACAAAGATTTTGCGGCAGCAGATGCCATAAGAGAACAGCTTGCACAAATGGGTATTACAATCAAAGATACACGTCAAGGCGTGCAATGGTTTAGAGGGTAAATAATATGACGTCTTTTGAAACAATAAAGGCGTTACTGATAGAGGGCAAACAAGGGGGGATAGAACCGAGAGAGGTTTCCTCCCTTGCACTTGCTTATATTGGTGATGCGATATATGAGATATTTGTAAGAACAATGGTTTTGTCAAAAGGAAACGCACCAGTGAATAAATTGCATAAACAGTCCAGAGAATATGTCAATGCAAAGGCACAGGCTGAGATGTATCATGTAATAGCAACGTGTTTGACAGAAGAAGAACAAGCTGTGTTTCGGCGGGGTAGAAATGCAAAATCGTTTACAACGCCTAAAAATATGACATTAGCGGACTATCGCCATGCAACAGGATTAGAAGCACTGTTTGGCTATTTGTATTTAAAAGGAGATATGCAAAGGGCATTGGAGCTGTTTGAAATAGGAGTGAAAAAAACGTTGTAAGGGGTTGTATTGTTTGGAAAAAGAAAGAAACGAAAATCAGTTAGAGGGCAGAAATGCCATATTAGAAGCACTCAGAAATGACAGAGATATGGAAAAATTGTTTGTATTAAGGGGCAATGTAGAGGGAACAATCAAAAAGATTATTGCGCAGGCATCAAAAAAAGGTGTTGTAATACAAGAGGTCAGCCGCCAAAAATTGGACGAGCTATCCCAGACAAAAAATCATCAGGGTGTCATTGCGATTGTGTCATCACATAACTATGCAGAAATAGAAGACATCTTGCAAAATGCGAAAGACAAAGGAGAACCACCTTTTATTGTGATATTAGATGGTATTACAGACCCACATAATTTGGGGGCAATTATTAGAACGGCAGAATGTGCTGGAGTACATGGTGTCATTATACCAAAAAGGCGTTCTGTAGGATTAAATGCCACAGTAGGAAAAACTTCTGCGGGAGCAATCGAGTATATGCCAGTAGCGAGAGTAACCAATATTGTGAAAACAATGGAGCAACTAAAAAAACAGGGGCTGTGGTTTGCTTGTGCAGATATGAAAGGGCTGGACTATTTTGATACCGATATGAAAGGCGCACTTGGGCTGGTCATAGGTAGCGAAGGCGAGGGAGTAAGCCGACTGGTCAAAGAGAATTGTGATTTTACAGTAGCAATTCCTATGTATGGTAAAATAGCATCACTAAATGCATCTGTAGCAGCGGGACTTTTGATGTACGAGATAGTAAGACAAAGAAGATTCTAAAAACAGAATACAAAAACGGAAGCTGCAACGTTTGACATCATAAAATCAAGAAAGGAGAACGTCACTGGAAAATGTGCAGTAGTATCACTTAAAAAATATCATTTTTCGGTAACAATAGGACTTTGCCAAAAGAATTTTTGCTGGTAGATGGTTACAATATGATACACGCATGGCAGGAGTTAAAAGAACTATTAGAAATCAGTTTAGAAAGTGCCAGACAAAAACTCCTTGATATGCTTTCTAATTACAAAGGAAGTCAAAAAGCAGATATTATTGTTGTATTTGATGCCTATTTAGTAAAGGGAAATGTTGGAAGTATAACAAAATATAACAATATTTATGTAGTATATACAAAAGAGGCAGAAACTGCTGACCATTTTATAGAAAGAACGGTAACAAAATTGCCACGTCATTATACCGTAAGCGTGGCGACATCAGATGCTTTAGAGCAAACGATTATATTGGGGGCAGGGGCGCAAAGGATTACTGCACAGGAGTTGCGCCAGCGTGTTTTGACAGAAAAAAAAGAAATTCGTAAAAAATACATAGAAAATCGACCGCCTAAAAATAACCTTTTAGCGGATAATATAGATAAAGAAGCTTTAGATTGGATTGAAGCATTACGCAGACAAAAATAGAAGTGAGGGGCAAATAGTTATGGAGCAGCACAGCGTTTATAGTGGTCAAAAAGATGAAGAATTGGTAAAATTGGTACAGCAGGGCGATAAAGGCGCACAAGAACATTTATTAAATAAATATAAACCGCTTGTAAAAACAAGGGCAAGAACCTATTTTTTAATAGGAGCAGAAACAGAGGATATTATACAAGAGGGAATGATAGGACTGTATAAGGCAATGAGAGATTATCAAAAAGAGAAAAATGCATCTTTTCGAGCTTTTGCAGAACTTTGCATCAATAGACAAATGATTACAGCGATTAAAATGGCTACAAGGCAAAAACACATTCCTTTAAATTCTTATATTTCTTTAAATAGACCTGTTTTTGATGATGAATCCGAAGAAACCTATATGGATTTGCTAATGGGGGGAGAGATACTTAATCCAGAGGCGCTGCTGATAGGTAGAGAAGACAAGCATTTTATGGAAACACAAATTATTAAAATGCTGAGCGACTTAGAAAAAAGAATTTTGCTTTTGTATTTGAGGGGAAAAACCTATTATGAAATAGCGTGCATTGTAGAAAAGTCAGAAAAATCAATTGATAGTGCATTGCAAAGAGCAAAGAAAAAAATCAAAAAGTATTTAAATGAAAGAACAAATTGATATTTTATTGCAAATGGGGGCTGCTTCTATGGATAAAAAAATATATGCAATATTATTGGCTTTACTGGCGGCTGTGCTGTATACTGTCAATATTCCTGTTTCCAAAATACTTTTGAATGAGGTTGAGCCAATTTATATGGCTTCACTGTTGTATTTTGGGGCAGGGATAGGAATGGCTGTACTTTCTTTTGTGGGACATGGTGAAAAAGCACCATCTTTAACAAAGGCAGAATTGCCTTATACTGTTGGTATGATAGTGCTTGATGTGATTGCACCAATTTGTCTTATGATAGGATTGCGTTATGCAACATCAGCAAATGTTTCTCTTTTGAATAATTTTGAGATAGTAGCGACTTCTATGATTGCTTTTGTTGTGTTTAAAGAAAGCGTTTCTGTATTGATGTGGGTAGCTATTGTATTGATTACTGTATCAAGTATCTTGTTGTCTTTTGATGGTATAGAAAGTTTTGATTTTTCTTATGGTTCTGTTTTTGTTATAATTGCCTGTATTTGTTGGGGGCTTGAAAATAATTGCACAAGAAAGTTGTCATCAAAAAGTGCAGCACAAATAGTCATATTAAAGGGCTTGTTTTCTGGCTTAGGTTCATTTATTGTAGCAACATTGATAAAAGAACAAAAGCCGCTGTTAAAATATGTAATGGTTGCCCTACTTTTAGGTTTTGTTTCTTATGGTTTGAGTATTTATTTTTATGTTCATGCACAAAAATATTTAGGAGCTTCAAAAACAAGTGCATATTATTCCGTAAATCCTTTTGTGGGTTCTTTGTTGTCTTTTGTGATATTGCAGGAAGCATTGTCAAGTACATACTGTATTGCATTGATGATAATGTTTTTAGGTGCTGGCTTTGCAGTACTTGATACATTGCAAATAAAACATAGTCATCAACATGAACACATTATAGTACATACACATGATGGTAGTACACATACACATAAGATAGTACATAATCATAGCCATAAGCATTTTTTTGGTAAGGAACATCATCATTTTCATATTTAAAAAAGTAAAAATTATATTAAAAAATACTTGACGATGATGTTATCATATGTTATTCTATAATAGCTGATATAAAAAGAGAATAATCTCTTTTGCTTGCTGCTATGGCTCAGTAGGTAGAGCGTCGCCTTGGTAAGGCGGAGGTCACGGG
>CAMXTM010000160.1 GCA_947246775.1 uncultured Clostridium sp.
TGCCATTTTTTTCTTTCTACAAACCTGCCCATGCAAAAAGCAATAATGCCTACACCAATACCTGTTTGTACACAAAACAAAAGACTTTCTATTTCTCCAGGAATTTCTCCGTCAATCCATGTTTCTAATACTGGTGTAAACCAAGCCTCATACTCGCCGTTAATTTCCTCCACCATAACGCTGCCTGCATCGTCAGAGCCGCCAAATTCTGCCCCTTTGAGTGCTAAAAAGGGAAGAAATGTCAGTGCTAGTACAATAATCAGCAAGATTACGATTGTTTTTTTATTCGTTTGACTCATGGTATGTACTCTCCTTTCCAAATCCTATCAATTTCATTTCTGGTATAGCATAAGTTTCTAGCATAATTACGACAATTACGGTCAATATGCCCTCTATAACAGCAAGTGGTAACTGTGTTGGTGCAAAGACGCCTAAAAATTTGATAATAGATACAGCAATCCCTCCCTGTGCTGAGGGATAAGCAATGGCAAGTTGTACACTTGTAACGCAATAAGTAAACAAATCCCCTAAAAATGCTGCTAAAAAGACACTCCATTTTTGATTTACATTGCACTTTTTGCAAAGTTTATAAATGCCATAAGACAAAAATGGACCAGCGATTGCCATAGAAAATACATTTGCGCCAAGAGTTGTTAGCCCGCCATGTGCCAGTAATATCGCTTGGAAAATCAATACAATAATACCCAATGCTGCTACAGGTGCTGCACCAAATAAAATAGCACCTAATCCTGTGCCTGTCATATGGGAACAGCTCCCCGTTACAGATGGGATTTTAAGAGAAGATATCACAAAAATAAATGCGCCTGCCATAGCAAGTAATGTAATGTTTTTTCTGTCTTGGTCTAGTAGTTTTTGTATACAGCGCACGCCCCATATTAAAAAAGGTAAGGATATGACGCCCCATGCAATGCAATAGCGTGGTGCTAAATAGCCTTCCATAATGTGCATGGCATAGGCTGCTGGCATAATACCAAATGTCGCTACAAATACTATCGTAGCAAATATGATACTTTTTTGTTTTTGAATCATAATATAACACCCTTTCTTTATTGTAATATATTTTTAAAATCTTCTATATTTTTAGGATATTGATTGCACTGTTTTAATACTCCTTTTTGCTCTAGTAATTTTTGTAGTTGTAGCAAGATAGGTTGCTTTAAATTTGATTTTTTTAGGATTGCCTCATTGCTAAAAACGTTTTCTGTAGTGTCATCTGCTATGATTTCACCATTGCAAAACAAAATAACTCTTTTTGCAAAACGATACGCAAAATCAACATCATGCGTAGAGACAATAATGGTTTTGCCTTGCTGAGCAAGTTGCTCTAGTGTGTTTTCAAGCATTTGCTGGTGTACAGCATCTAATGCTGTAGTAGGCTCATCAAATAAGATAATGTTTGATTTCATAGCGATACTGTCTGCAATCGTAACCCTCTTTTTTTCTCCACCGCTCAAGTAATGCGTGCCTCTTTGTGCAAATGCTGTTAAATTCATATATTCCATTGCTTCTTGTACTCTTTTTTGTACTTCTTGTCTAGGCAGTTTTAAGTTCATAGGACCAAAAGAAATTTCAGATAACACAGTAGATGCTACAATTTGATTGTCTGCATCTTGGAATACAAAACTAACATTTTTTCTTAAATCTATGATATTTTTTTTATCAATTTTTTTGCCATATAATAGAATTTCACCATTGTCTGGTAGTATAATGCCGTTGAGACATAAAAAGAATGTAGATTTTCCTGCACCATTTGCCCCCATAACAGCAATTTTTTCTCCAGCAAAAATATCTAAACTAATGTTTTTTAACACTGTTTTTTTTCCATCATAACAATAGCTGATGTTTTTAATTTGTACTTGCTCCATCATAAGCATTGTCCTTTCCATTGTATTTTTATTACTATAATACTAATTAAATAAACGACTGCTATTATAATGTCACTAGCACGAATTTGTTTTTGTTCCTCCAAAAAGGATAATTCTCCATCATAGCATCGTGATTCCATAGCTTGATAATAAATTTCTGATCTTTTTAGAGAAAGAATTAACAAATTTCCTGCACAGTTGCCGAATGTTTTACAAGAAGTGAAAAAGTCGCAATAGCCCATTCTTGACGTTGCTGCAATTTTTAATTGATACTGCACTTCCGCTAATATAAATATGTATCGGTATATCATATACATTAGCTCTATCAGTATTTTAGGAAAATGGAATTTTTTTAATACTGACATGATTTCATATACTGGTGTAGACAACGTTAAAAAATAGAGTGTGCTGACTGCTGCAAAAGCTCTAGCCATAACACAAATGCTTTTAAAAAGAGACTCTTGTGTTATGACAATCGCAATGTGGTCATTGTAAGAAATTTCTATCGCAATCGCTATACAGCCGAAAAGCAAAAACACAAATGGAATCAAAAGCAAATGAATGTAGTGTTTTAATTTGATAGCATTACAGAATACATTGCACAAAAACATAGAAACGATAATATAAAAAGATACAACTATATTATTGAGCAATAAACATAGTAGTAATACTGTAATTGCAAATAAAAACTTGAACATAGCAGGACGATTTCGCAAAGGCGATTGATATGCGAAACGGTCTATTTCTTTAAAATGTCCCTCCATAAATTCCTCCTAAAATAAAAAATGCCTTTTTCCGTTACAACGAAAAAAAGCACAAAAATAACACCATATGCCAATCATCGTTCGTAATTGATATATTTTTCGACACAAAAAGGCAGGTCTTCTGACTCTGGCGTTATCATTTTTATTCGCCTTCCCGTAATCGTAATTACAGTGGCTGATGGAATAAAAACTCGACCAATACAGCGGCGTGACCGTATAAGCTTTTCACTTATTTCCCTATTATACTAAACCATATTATAAAATACATTAGTCACCTTTTTGCTGATTCCATATTTTTTATTGTTTTCCATTATAATACAAGATATGGTATATGACAAGCCATTTTTGAGATATGTTGTTTTTAAAGTTATCTATTTATTAATTTTTTATTAAAAAATACTATGATAGAACAAATTAATTTGTTACAATAAATTAATTTGTTTTTTATGTCGTATTATTTTATAATTAATGGGATAAAAATACATATGAGGAGGAAATAAAATTATATGAGTACCGTTCTAAAAAAAATAATGTTATTGATTGCAGCAATGATAACAGTAATATTATGGAGTATGACAGTATTTGCTTATGACATACCACAAACAGTACATATTGGACTTTCAAATATAGGCAGTGCTATTACACTTTCCAACAAAATCATTACTGTTGGTGCAGAAGAAAATGGAGTTTACATAGGTGGGGGAACATTGAAATCGGAAAAAGGGTTTACCTTTGCAGCAGGAAGTGGCACTTATGGCGCAGTATCGTTGTACTATGATAGCTATGAAGTAGCAAAACAAAATGCTTCTGCGATTGCAAATGCTACTCCAGCATATACAGGAGGCGGAAAATGGCAAATTTATGTTTCAGGTATGACAGGTGACCAAGTAAGACAAAAAACAGGTTTACCTGCTGAAAATGTTGCATCTGTAGCGAATATGATATTGATAAAAGCAGATGGCAAAACAGTTGCTTTAACCAATACAATCGTACCACAGTTTGGTGCAGTAGATAATGACGATAATATTATTACAATAAATAATAAAAAATATAGAGGAAGAATACAACCTACTCGTGTAAATGGTGGTAGTATTGTTCCAGTCAATGCAGTTTCTGTAGAAGATTATTTATATGGAGTGATACCTTGTGAGATGTCTCCAAGTTATGCAGAGGAAGCACTTAAAGCGCAAGCTGTAGCAGCTAGAACATATGCAATTAAAAAAATTGATATGGAAGTACATAAAAATAGTGGTTATGAGCTTTGCGATGGCACACATTGTCAGTCTTACAAGGGAAAAGAAGCAGAATATGATAATACAAATGCGGCTGTAAATGCCACAAAAGGCATGATAATGTATTACCAAAATGAACCAATTGAGTCTGTATTTTTTGCAAGTAGTGGTGGATACACAGAGAATAGTGAAGATATTTGGACTGCTCCACTACCTTATTTAAAAGCAGTTCCTGATGTGTATGAAGTAGACACAAACACATGGACAAAAACCTTTACTGCATCTGCACTGACTAATTTAACAAGTGCAAAAGGGGATAATATTGGACAAGTTACTGATATTGTGATTTCTAAAGTAGCATTAGGGGGAAGAATCCAAGAATTAAAATTAGTGGGTACAAGTGGTACAAAAGTATTGACAAAAGACCAAGTGAGGACATATTTTTCTTCCTTAAATGGCACTTTTCCAAGTAAAATGTTTACTATAAATGGTAAAGGTGGCACAGCAAAAACAACAGTCAATATGATTGCTCCAAATAATACTACAACAACAAGTACAAATGTTGTAGCAAACACACCAAATACAATACAAAATACGGTAAATCCATTGCCAAGTACAATCAATCCAGCCTCTTTACCAACTGCTCCAGATGTCGTTTCTAATGGAGATTCTATAGCAGATAGCTATGTAATTGGTAGTGATGTACCATTGACAAGCTCATTGCAGTCTTTTAATACAACACAAAATACAACATTGCCTACAACGACAGAAAGTAGCTTGACGAATACAACAACATCTGCTTTGCCAAGTACTGCACCAGCAAAACAGCAGGCTGTTACAGTAACCGCTGCTTCTACTGCCGCTATTAGTACAAATAATGGCACAGGTACTTTTGTAATAGAGGGTAAGGGTAATGGTCATGGTGGCGGAATGAGCCAAAAAGGCGCACAAGGTATGGCTTTGCAGGGCTATGACTTTTTAAGTATACTTCATCATTACTATACAGATGTTACAATACAATAATAATATTCCCTAGATATTTCTAGGGATTTTATTATGAATAAAATAAGAATAGGAGAAAAAAATGGATAAACAAGATTTTTATTTTGACTTACCGCAAGAATTGATTGCACAACACCCACTAAAAGATAGAGCATCTTCTCGACTTTTGGTATTAAACAAAAAGACAGGAGAAACAGAACATAAAACATTTCGAGATATACTACAATATTTAAAAAAAGGAGATTGTTTAGTCATCAATGATACAAAAGTATTACCTGCTCGCATCATTGGGCAAAAAAAAGAAACTAGTGCAAAGGTAGAACTTCTTCTTTTGACAAGAAAAGAGATTGATAAATGGGAAACATTAGTCAAACCAGGGAAAAGGCAAAAATAGGTGATCGAATTGTGTTTGCTGAAGTGCTGGAAGTGATTGAGGGCGGCAACCGCATTGTAAAATTTTATTATGATGGTGTGTTTGAGCAAATATTGGACGAATTGGGAGAAATGCCACTTCCACCTTATATTACAGAACAATTAGAAGATAAAAATAGATACCAAACTGTTTATGCAAAACAAGAGGGTTCAGCGGCTGCACCTACTGCGGGACTGCATTTTACGCCAGAACTGTTGGAACAAATACAACAAATAGGTGTTTCGATTGCCCATGTTACACTTCATG
>CAMXTM010000161.1 GCA_947246775.1 uncultured Clostridium sp.
TATGTGACGCCACCGATTGCTTGTATTTCTCCTCTTTGATTGATAGAGCCTGTTACAGCCAAATCTTGCCTAATAGGCACTTCTGCCAAACTAGACAAAATACAATACAATTCTGTACTAGATGCACTATCTCCATCAATACCACTATAGTTTTGTTCAAAACAAACTCTACAAGACAGCGAAAGTGGAAATTCTTGTGCATATGTCTGACCTAAAAATCCAGTCAATATTTGTATGCCTTTATCATGTGTTTGACCACTTAACTGTGCTTCTTTTTCTATATTGATAATGCCAGATTCGCCCATATAGGTTGTAGCAGTAATACGGGAAGGATTGCCAAAAGCATAGCTGCCCATATCTAGTACAGCAAGCCCATTGATTTGACCAATTTTACTACCCTCTGTATCAATCATAATTACTTCTTCATCAAGCATTTCTCCAAGCTTTTCTTCATACATTTTTAGCCTTTGCTCTTTTTCTTCTATTGCTTTTTTAATGTGTTTTGCCGTAATAAGTACATCACCTGACAATTTTGCCCAAGCTGCTGCTTCTCCCATTACTTCCGTTAAACGATTAAATCTTGTACTCAATTTATCTTGTCTTTCTGCTGTTCTTGAAGAATACTCTATTATGGCACAAACAGCATCGGCTGTAAATGGTGCAGTATGTTCTTTTTGTGAAAATCCTTTTATAAATTGTGCTAATTTCATAATGTTTTCGCCATTTCTTTTCATCTCATAGTCAAATTCTGCTTTGATTTTAAAAAGCTTATCAAATTCGTCATCAAATTCACTTAGCACATCATAATAATATTCACTGCCTATTAGTATAATTTTTAAATCTGCTGGCACAGGCTCAGGTTTTAGCACTGGTGCAACAATTGCCCCCATTTGCTCCCTTAAATTGTCCATTGCAATCTCTTTTGTTTTAATAACTCTCCTAATTGCTTCCCATGACTGTGGATTAGACAATATATCTTGGGCTTGCAATATCAAATACCCGCCATTTGCTTTATGGAATAATCCTGCCTTTATTTTCATAAAATCAGTAGTTAAATTACCAAATTCACTATCATATTCTACCTCTCCTACTAAATTATAATACGTAGGATTGAAATGTACTACTACAGGCGCTCCCTCTGTTTCTGAATGGTCTACTATCAAATTGACTTTATATTTTTGTGTAATGTCTTCTGAGTTCTTTTTTGTAAACATAGGCAAAAGTGATGCAATACTTTCGTCTATTTCTTCTTCATCTTCAAAAAACTCATTGATATTTTCTAAAACATCTTCTTTTACATCATTAATATAAGTAATGACTCTTGGGTATTCTTTATATTTTTCTTGAACAGAATTGACATGATGTCCTATTGCAAACATACCAATTTTATAATCTAAATCATCTGTTTCTTTTTTACAACTCTTTTCCAGCTCTCTCAAATCTCGCATAATGGTTGCTGCTTTATCCTGTACAACAGTAGATGCTTTATCTATTGCTTCTTGTTGTTCTTCTTCCAGTTTATCATATTCTTCTTCATTGATGGTTTTACCATCTATAATAGGCATAAAATAAATTCCAGAATTTGAGGAACGCAACTGAAATCCATTTTCTTTTGCCATATCAGACATTTCTTTCATAAAAATATCTTTTTTTTCATCAAATTTTTTTAATATAATATTTTTTTCTTTTTCATAGTCTTCTGAGCGAAATACTTTTTGTATCTCTGTTTTAAATATTTGTACCAATTCGCTCATATCTTCTTTAAACTGTTTTCCCATTCCAGCTTTAAAACGCAGCGCCAAAGGTGTTCTTGGATTTTGAAAATGATATACATAACACCAGTCATATGGTACAGGTTCTGTTGCTGCAATTTTTTTGGTGCTGATTTTAGCATAGGTTGTTTTTCCAGTGCCTGATGGCCCTGTCATAAATATATTGTATCCCTGCATTTTTACTGTCAAACCAAAGTCAAAAGCTTTTACTGCTCTTTCTTGCCCAATTACACCACCATCTAATGATGAAATTTCCTCCGTCGTACTAAAAGAAAAGTCGCAAGGATAACAGATATTTTTTAATTGTTTATAATTTAGTTCTTTTGTCTGCGGCATAGCAACAGCCCCCCCTTTTTTATCATCAATCATTTCATTTTTCTATTGTTTGTTCATAATTTTCATAATTAGGAAAATATTTCCACATTATTATTGCGTCCTCTTTTGTGTCTTGATAATATTTTTTGCGAAATCCCTCAGGACGAAAACCATATTTTGTATATAATTTTTGTGCCGCTATATTACTAATGCGTACTTCTAATGTAATGCCTATCATCTCTCTTTGTTCTGCAATGCGAATGATTTCCTCTATTAAAGCATTTCCTATGCCTTGCTTTCTATATTCCTGCAACACTGCAACATTTGTAATATGTCCCTCTGTTACAACGTGCCACATTCCCGCATATCCTACTATTTTACCATCTAATACTGCAATAATATAGATTGCCAGTTTATTTTCTGTCATTTCTCTCTCAAAATCTTCTCTTGTCCAAGGGAGTGCAAAACAACTTTGCTCTATTGTTAACACATCATCTATATGTTCTTGTGTCATTTGTTGTATTTCTAACATTATTTTTCCTCCTTGAGCCTTTCCTCTCTCTCCCTCTCTGCTTGTGGTTTTCTCAAATAAATTAACTCCAATTCATTGCCTTTGATTGCCTTTTCCTGCTCAGCCAATTTTACAGCAAGTGCTGCTACAGAAGCAGCTCTTTGTAGTTGGCAATTTACAGGAGCAATATAAAAATCTTTTTCACTCAAAAGCAATTCTTTATAAGCAGCAACACCATCGCCCAAAAAAATTACTTTCTTTTGATAATTTTTTGCTCTCTCTATCACTTCTTGTATTGGTAATGCATCATATTCTGTTAATTTACAAAGCTCTCTTTCTTGCCACTCATAAAAAGCAGTATACACTTGCTGTCTTCTTGCGTCCATAATAGGGCATATTACAGCATCGGTATCAAATATATTATATGCTAAAGCGTCTAATGTGGGAACGGCAACAACTGGTATATTCAAGCCCAATGCAAGTCCTTTTACTGTTGCTGCTCCAATGCGCAACCCCGTAAAAGAACCTGGCCCACAAGAACAAGCAACATAATTTAGTGTTGACAAATCTAAATGAACTCTATTACAAATTTCGTCTATCATAGGCATAACAGTTTGAGAATGTGTCATATTATAATTTATACTATATTCTGCTAATATCACATCATTGTTTATGATTGCTACAGATGCCGTTTGTCCTGTTGTATCAACAGCTAATATTTTCATACCTCTCCCCCCTCTACTATTATTTTACGATAATTTTCGCTTTTTGTATAATCTTTTTGTATAGTAATACAATAAACTTCTTTGGGAAGTAATTCTTTTATCAGTTCTGCCCACTCTACAATACAAACCCCTTTACCAAAAAAATATTCTTCATATCCTGTATATTCCATTTCTTCCAAAGAGCCAATACGGTAAACGTCAAAATGATAAAAAGGCATATCTCCCGCATATTCATTTACGATTGTAAAAGTGGGGCTTGTCACCTCTTTTGGGTCTATCCCAAGTCCCTCTGCAAATCCTTTTGTAAATATTGTTTTTCCTACTCCCAAATCACCATTTAAACAATAGATTTCTCCTGCTTTTGCCTTTTTTGCCAATGACAATGCTATATTTTTTGTTTCATTTTCTGAAAAACTTTCATATATTTTCATTTTTATCTCTCTTTCAATATCAAAAATATCCTTTTTATATAATAACAATACTCTTTTATTATCAAAATCCCTTTTTTTATTGTATTAAAAATGTTTTTCCACATTATTTTTTTTGTTTTCTTCTTTTTCTTTTTTCTTTTTGGCAGCAAATGTTTTACGATTTTAAATGTCTTTTTTGCTTTTGGTATAAATTGTATCCCAGTTTGTCCCCATTTTAAATATTTCATTACATCTTGTGCCATAGTAACAACACACTCCTCTATTTCTCATCATATCATACTCTTGCCATAAAAAAAAGTTTTTTACCATGTATGTCTATGAAGTTGTCCCTGTTTCAGCAATCCATTAAAATTTTGCTGTCTCAATGCCTCATACAACACTACTGCTACTGCATTTGACAAATTTAAACTTCTTGCTTCTTCAAACATAGGAATACGAACGGCTGTTTGTTTATAGTCTAACAATATTTCTTCTGGTATACCTGCGCTCTCTTTACCAAACATAATAAAATCATTTTGATGATACTCTACTTCTGTATACAGTTTTTTTGATTTTGTAGTTGCCATAAATATGGTAGCAAGCGGATTTTTTTCTAAAAAATCATTAAAATTTTCATAATAATAAATGTCAAGCAATTTCCAATAGTCTAATCCTGCCCTTTTTAAATATTTATCTTCTGTAGAAAACCCTAGCGGTTTTATCAAATGTAATGTAGATTTTGTTGCTGCACAGGTTCTTGCAATGTTTCCTGCATTTTGTGGTATTTCTGGTTCTAATAATACAATATTCATATCTTTTTTATTCCTTTCTAACACTTTTTTTCAAATATAAGTCTATTTTTTCCATAAAATTCTATTGACACAACACTTGTTATATATTATTATTAAATAACAATAATTATTATTTAAGGGGTATTGTTTATGAAAGACACTACAAAAATTTTAAGAGCAAAAGGACTGAAAGTAACTCCGCAAAGAATTGCTATATACACTATGCTTTCTCATACAGATGAACACCCTAGTGCTGAAATGATTTATCATACACTAGAACCAACAAATCCTACACTTAGCTTAGCTACTGTTTATAAAACACTTTGTCTTTTTAAATCTTCTGGATTAGTGCAAGAGTTAAATGTTGGTGAACCTAGTGCAAGATATGATGCCATTGTTGACAGACACCCTCATGCTGTTTGTAGTTGCTGTGGGAAAGTAGTAGACCTGCCTGCTGATGCCTTTGAAGAATTACGTCAGCGTGCCGCTGGTTTAACGGATTTTTCATTGGAATCAGAACAACTTATTTTTTATGGCAAATGTCCTAATTGTAAATAGTTATCGGGAAGTAATCAGTTCATGTACTTACAAAAAAGGCAAGGATTTTCCCAGCCTTTTTTTACTCTTATATATTTTTCCATTTGTTTTGGTAATATTGTATCACTTGTTTATAATCTTGCTCCTCTAGTGCCTTTTTGCCCTCACAGGACAAGCAATATACACCTCTATTTACTCTTTGATACCACTGATAAACATTTGTACCTAGCATTTTTATATGTCCCTCTAACAGCCCCATATCTCTCAGCATGGCATAAGAAACTTCTCCTTTTTGCTGTAATATACAACACAATTCTAGTGCTTTTTCTCTATATGCTGTCATAATCTTACGGCGTGTCATACCACCTACATTATAATCGCCTGTTCTACTCTCTAGCTCCAAAAGCAATTTCTTTTTTTTAGCATTATTTTTATAAACATTGCTATCGCTTGGCTCTAGTATGACATCTACTGTT
>CAMXTM010000162.1 GCA_947246775.1 uncultured Clostridium sp.
CCCAATTCTATACCCATTTGACGTACCTCATCTTTAAAAAGCAATCTCAACGGCTCAATCAATTCTTCAAAATCCACAACATCAGGCAAGCCACCTACATTATGGTGTGATTTAATCACAGCACTATCTCCTAATCCACTTTCAATTACGTCTGGATAAATCGTACCCTGCACAAGATAATCCACTTTTCCGATTTTTTTCGCTTCATCCTCAAACACTCTAATAAATTCTTCCCCTATTATTTTACGTTTTCTTTCTGGCTCAGTTACTCCTTTTAACTTATCCAAAAAGCGTTTTTGTGCATTTGCTCTAACAAAATGAGAATCAAACAAATCACTAAAAACAGCCTCTACTTCATCGCCCTCATTTTTTCTCATCAAGCCATTATCTACAAAAACACAAGTGAGCTGTTTTCCAACCGCTTTTGATACAAGTGCAGCAACAACGCTAGAATCTACACCACCGGAAAGCGCACAAAGCACTTTACCATTTCCCACTTGTTCACGAATTGATTTTATTTGGTCTTGAATATAGTTTGTCATAGTCCACTGACCTGTACAACCACACACTTCATACAAAAAATTACGCAGCATTTCAGAACCTTTTGGGGTATGGTTTACTTCTGGGTGAAACTGTACACCATAAAATTTTTTTTGCTCACATTCAATTGCCGCAGCAGGACAAGTTGCTGTTTTTCCTATCACCTTAAATCCCTCTGGCAATTCTGTAACATAATCTGTATGGCTCATCCAACAAATTTCATTTTCATCAATTCCTTGAAACAATTTACTCTCTGTATCAAAAGTTACTTCCGCTTTTCCATACTCACTTTTTGAACCTGCATTACCAACTTTTCCCCCCAATGTAAAAGCCATAAGCTGACAGCCATAGCAAATACCTAGCACTGGTATGCCAAGTTGAAACAATTCTTCAGAACAACGTGGAGCATTTTTATCATACACGCTATTTGGTCCACCTGTAAAGATAATTCCTTTTGGGTTTTTTGCTTTAATTTCTTCTATTGATTTATTCCAAGATACTACCTCACAATATACATGATGTTCTCTAACACGTCTGGCAATTAGCTGATTATATTGACCGCCAAAATCTAATATCATAATTAATTCTTGATTCATTTTTTACCTCCATTTTTATGTACTTCCCATTCCAAAAGCAAAAAAGCCGTAAAATATTACGGCAATTTATCATTACTATTATCATACCACAGCAAGTGGTTTTGTACAATAACAAAAAAAGATATTTTAATGATTATTTTTATTTAGAAGAAACTTTTTTTATGGCAAAATGAGCATCTAATATCTTTTCTGCTATTCTCTTTTCTGTATTTGATTGTATTACCAACTGCAATACTACAATGATATTTTGAATCATTTCATTTTCATATTGATGACATTCAAGCAAGGGAGTTACATTTGCCATATAACTATTATCTAATATCATATTCATATTTTTTTCATTTTGTTGTTGTAGTTTTACAAAATCACTGTAAATTCTTTCTAAAATAGGAGATTTTGCATTTTTTGTTAATTCTTCTGTCACAGGTTTCAAAAGTCTGCTAATGTCTGCTATAGAAAGTATCGATTTTAAATGATAAATCATAATTAAAAGCATAATATGATTTTTGGTATATTTCTTTTTTATGGGAGGGGGCAAGATTTTTGCTTTTGCATAGTTATTAATCATTGTTTTTGTTAAAATTTTATCAATTTTATTTCTCTTACAGTCAGCTAAAGCATTTTCTATAAATGTTGTCACTTGGTCCATATATAAATCTATGTTTGGTATAGACTCTATTGGCACAATATAATGACTGTCTAATATCTTTGCAATCTGTTCTGTAATGTTTTTTTGTTCTTTCATACTGTTTCACCTGTTTTATTAAAATTTACATTTAAAAATAACATACCTTTATTATATAGTATTATAAACTATGTATCAATAAAAAAAGTGAATTTCTGTTGTAAAAATAGTATAATAGTATTATAATATCAATATAATACTATCTAGTTTTAAAAACTATATAATATGGTTAGGAGTGATTATCATGAAAAATAACAAACGAAACTTTCAAATTAAAGAGCCTGTCAATGCTCTCACTCATTTTTTAGGATTTTTAATGTCAATCCCTATTTTAATTGCGCTTGTCACAAAAGCAATGAAAGAAACTTCACCTACAGCAATCATTGCTTTTTTGATATTTGGCATTTCTCTACTGCTTTTATACGGCGCAAGCACCATTTATCACACCTTAAACATTTCCCCAAAAGGTACAGCATTACTCAGGCGCATTGACCACATGATGATATTTATACTAATCGCTGGAACATACACGCCCGTTTGTCTTATTCCACTCAGAGGAAAATGGGGCTGGACGCTCCTAGCAGCAGTATGGGGCTTTGCCATCGCTGGCATTTTACTAAAAATTTTCTGGCTAAACGCCCCAAGATGGTTTTCAACCCTACTCTATGTTGTCATGGGCTGGCTCGTTTTAGTCGCATTTGTACCACTCGAAAAAGCAATTCCTTTCAGCGGCATTGTCCTACTCGCAGCTGGCGGCATCACCTACACCATAGGCGCCCTTATTTACGCCATAAAATGGTCAAAACTAAAACTAAAATATTTTGGATTCCACGAAATATTTCATCTCTTTGTCATGGGCGGAACTGCCCTACACGTGCTTTTTATGTTTCAATATGTACTCCCATAATCAAAAAGGGATGCACCCCAAGCAATAGGTGCATCCCTAAAAAAAATGAAAAAATATCAAGCTAACTTAGTGTTTCTAATTTTGTTTTCATTGGGACGACAGTGCCTGCCTGCTGCAATCCCCTTGCAGCAGACCCCCGCACCGCTTTTATTTTTATTGTGTTTTATGTTTTTAGTTGTTTAGATTAAGGTTGTGTTGTAACAGTAACAACGATTGTAGCTTTAATCGCTTCTGTTGGCTCTGTAACTCCACTACCTACTTCTATATCAGCTGCTGGTATAGATACCTCAAATGTATATTCTCCTGCTTCTATAGCGTCTGTACCTGTAAATTCTATGTCTAATTTATTTGCATCTGTTGTATTTACTGTTGCTGTACCACTTAATGTTTCAGGATTAGTTGTAGTTTCAGCAGCATCACCTATTTTTGCTTTAACAAATGTAACACTTGGTGCATTTTTAATTGTTGTTGCATTTGCTGCTGTAAGTGTTGTTGTTGCTGTTGTTTCTCCACTCTCAGCTTTTGTCATAGATACTTCTGCATCTGCTATACTTACTATTTTATCATTTTGACCACCTGTTGTAACAGTAACAACGATTGTTGCTTTAACTGCTTCTGTTGGCTCTGTAACTCCACTACCTACTTCTATATCAGCTGCTGGTATAGATACCTCAAATGTATATTCTCCTGCTTCTATAGCGTCTGTACCTGTAAATTCTATGTCTAATTTATTTGCATCTGTTGTATTTACTGTTGCTGTACCACTTAATGTTTCAGGATTAGTTGTAGTTTCAGCAGCATCACCTATTTTTGCTTTAACAAATGTAACACTTGGTGCATTTTTAATTGTTGTTGCATTTGCTGCTGTAAGTGTTGTTGTTGCTGTTGTTTCTCCACTCTCAGCTTTTGTCATAGATACTTCTGCATTTGCTATACTTACTGTTTTATCACCTGTCTCTGTACCTGTACCTTTAATTTTTACTGTAAATGTATCTGATTGATTTGAACCATCTTTAGCTGTTGCTGTTATTGTAACAGAAATAGCTCCACTTGTAGCATTTTTTCCTAATGTTAATGTTCCGCCACCATCTGCTTCAACAAAACTACCACCTGCTGAAACAGTCCATTCTACTTCTTGATTTGCATTGCTTGGGGTAACTTCTACGCTCACTGTTAACTTTTTACCTCCTTCTGGTATATCACTATTTTCATATTCTTTACCACTTGAAATAACTTCATCGCCATCTTTTACAGTTACTGTAACGCCTGTTATTGTTACATCAATTGTATATGTGTTAAATTGAACACCAGTTGCTGTAATAGTTATTGTATCACCATAAGCTAATAATCCGCTAGGTTTATCAGTTCCCTCTTTATCTTTTACTGTGATTGTAGGTGATTGAACATCTTCTGTACCATTCTTAAATGTCAACTTAGTTGCTAAATCAGCAACTGTTGCTTCACCTGGTACCGTAATTGTTGCGTCACTAACTGTATAACCAGTTGTTTCTGTGGTTACTGTACCAACAGCGTCTGCTGTTACTGTAATTTTTGCTGTAGCTGGTGTGCTTACGCCTGTTACAGTTACTTTTATGCTATCTTTATCACCAGTTGGCACTGTTGCTGGTGCTGTATATTCAGGAAGTGTAATTTCACCATTTGTACCTACAGTTAACTCTACTTCTCCAGTTTGTGCAAATGAACCAGTTGTTGCTTCACATTTAACAGTTACTTTGCTGCCCTCTTTCATTACTTTACTATCTGTATCTTTTACAACAGCTTTTAATGTCAATTTGCCATTTATTTGTACTAATGATAAGTTGCTGCTTGCCATTGCAACACTGCCTACTGTCTGCTCTACCTCAGCTTCTGTTGCTGTCACACTAATTGCTATAGAAATTCCGTCTTCTGGGTATGTATATCCGTCTTCTAAGTCCAAATCAGTTTCAGCAATTGCCAAAGTATAAGAATATTTACCTGCTGTTGTTGTTGGAACACTTACTGTAATTGTCTTATTGTCATCTCCAACTGATACAGTTGCTGCTGGTGCGCCTGCTGCTGATGTTGTTGCTTCTAAATTTGCTGTTGTTTTTACTGTTGCGCCATCTAATGTAATAGTAGCTGTTGCAGTTTCTCCAGCCGTTACACTTACTTCTGTTGTACCAGTTGCTTCTACTGTTTTTACTTCTGGAGTAGTTGTTGTACTATCATCAGGTGTTGTTGTGTCACTTGGTGTATCTGGTGTCTCTACAGGTGTCTCTACTTCTTCGCCTTTCTCCAATGTGCCTGGGTTTGTAGCCTCAATCTTACCTACTTCACCCTCACCAGTTACGGTTGAACCTGCTGCTGTAGATGTAGATGTTACAGTATCAACCTTAGCTTCTTCCTCAACTGCTACATTTGCTACAGCAGAATCACTAATTTCTACTTTACCTACACTTGCAGTATCATTTACATCAACTTTTGCATTTGCGTTTCCGCTAACTGCTACAGTACCTACTTCACCATTTCCATTTACTCTAATGTTAGCTGCTGTGTCATCTTTTACTTCGATTTTGTCAACACTTGCTTTATCGTCAACTTTAACATTTGTGCTGCCGTCGCCGCTCAATACGATATCTTTTACATCACCAACTACATTAACGTTATTTACTTCGCCCTCAGCTTCAACACTTGCACCATCGTCAGCTGTGATTGTACCAACTTTTGCGCCCTTTGCAACTTCAACAGGTGCTTTTGCTTCAACTTGAGCTACTTCAAAACCAACGATTTTTGTAGGAATCAATGCTTTTACGATTGCACTAATT
>CAMXTM010000163.1 GCA_947246775.1 uncultured Clostridium sp.
ACAAATTTAAAAATAACAATAAAAAAATAAGTGAGTAGTATATGGAGGGAAAATGAATGAATAAAAAAAGAAAATCGAAAAAGGGAATTTTAAGAAATGCACTTGTATTTTTGTTTTCTGTTGTTTTTACTGTAAGTGCTTATGCAGCACCAGTGTATGATTATGATACTCGTACAGCTTTAGAAATCATAGAACAAGATACAACTGCTCCAACAAATGAAACATTAAATGGAACTTGTTGGTATACTGGAAATGAAAATAGTAATACAAGAATTGTTATGTTATCATTTCTTCAAGATGAGAATTTTTTAAGTTTACGTACTGTATATGCAAATGGCGATGCTAATTCTATAATGGGAGATTATGAATTAGATGGAAATAAAATAACTGTGAAATATATAGGTGGTATACGTAACGGTAAAGCAAGTCTTAGTAGAACACCAGTATATGAAACACATTATATTGGATTGACTGATGATGGAGAATGTCTTTTTTCATTAGATGGAAAAAGCTATTTAAAATTTAAACAACTACCAAATGAATGATATTTGTTTTTCTCACTTATTTTAGGATATTTTGTAGGAATAAAAGCGTGTCATATGACACGCTTTTATTATGTTTCAAAGTATAATTGACAATTTTGTTTTATGTTGTAAGTTAAAAAATAAAATTCTTCTAATGGAATCCATTTTTTAACAAAAGATTGCGCTGCTTTTTCTCCATTTCTTTTTTTGATTCTTTCTATCTGTTTGTCTGGGTCAACACTTAAAAAAATCTTTAAATCATAGTCATTTTGTAATGTTGGGTGACAACTGTAAGAACCTTCTATAATCGTAATGGGACATGGTGGGACAAAAACAGCATCTAAAAAGGTTTGACTGTGACAGTCATAAGGGCGATAAGAAAACGCTTTCCCACTTTTTAAAGGTGTTAATACTTCTTGATAAAATCTTTCGTAGTCTACATTTCCGCCTGCCTGTGCAAGTCTTTGTTCTGTGACTTGCTCTGGGCGTAAAAAAAATTCGTCCATATGTATCACATTACAATTTAACTCTTTTTGCAAGTTATTTGCAAGTGTTGTTTTGCCTGAGCCACATCTGCCATCAAGTGCAATTAACATATTTGTACTATTGATAGAATTTATTTTTTGTAATATTGTTTGAACCATAGATTAAACCTCTGTTTGATATTTTGTGTTGCTATGAAATGGAACAAGCCCTGTTCTGTGTAGCGTAAGCATAACGCTAGGAATCAGTACAAGCTGTAATATAATACCAGGAATCGCATTTAATAATGCTCCCGCTAAAAATATTTGCCATGTAAAAGGATTAGCTGATACACTGATTAGTAGTGTCATCACAATCCCCCATACAACACGTCCAGCAATCATAGAAACAATCATACAGCGATAAAGAGCGATGATGCATTGCCAACGAGAATGAGAATATAAAAAGCCAATTACAAAACCATATGTTGCTAATTCAAAAGCCATAGCTACGCCTGTAGGGAGCAATATTGGCATACCAAATAAGGTATGTCTTAATAGGGGAAGTATAAATCCTACTATAAGACCATACTTCCAGCCACAAATGAGTCCACATAGTAAAACGGGAATGTGCATAGGAAGGAGCATATTTCCAATTTGAGGAATTTGACCTGTAAAAAATGGCAATATTAAGCCAATCGCTATAAACATAGCAGCTAAAATCATATTTTTCGTTGTATTTTTCATAATATTGCTTTCTCCTTTCTTTTGTATAAATTATTTTTACCTTATTTTATTGAAATGGTAGAAAAAAGTCAACTATTTTACCATTCTTATTTTGTATATTAAAGTATAGATAAAAAGCATATAGCTAAATGGCTTAGCTATATGCTTTATTATAATTAATCTTGTGTGTAAGGCATCAATGCAATGTGTCTAGCTCTTTTGATAGCTGTTGTCAAAGCTCTTTGATGTTTTGCACAGTTTCCAGTAATTCTTCTAGGAAGAATTTTTCCTCTTTCAGAAACATATCTTCTTAATTTGTTAATATCTTTGTAGTCGATAGTTGTTACTTTATCTGCACAAGACGCACAAACACGTTTTTTTCTGCGTCCACGTTTTTTCTGAATCATGTTAAGTCCTCCTTTTTTCAATATTAGAATGGTAAATCGTCATCTTCGATGCTCTCGTCAATAGGATAAAAACCATCTGTAGCAGCTGGAGCTGGAGAAAATGCTGGTTTTGCAGGAGCAGTTGCTGGAGCGGATTCGTCCATACCTGCATTTTTGTGACTTTCAAAAGAAGTTTTGCTTTCTGCAAAATATTGTTCTTCTACTACAACATCTGTACTCCAACGTTTTTGCCCATTTTGATCTTCCCAAGAGCGCACTTGCAATCTGCCGACAATGCTGACCATTTGACCTTTTTTGAAATACTTTTCTGCAAACTCTCCTGCTTTTCCAAAGGAAACACAGTTAATAAAGTCTGCTTCTGCTTCACCTTGACGTTTAAATCTTCTGTTTACTGCTAAAGTATAGCGAGCAACAGCCAAAGGCTCAGCGGATTGAGAATAACGCACTTCTGGGTCTCTTGCTAATCTGCCCATTAAAATTACTTTGTTCATAGAACGCCTCCGTTACTCAAAAAATCATTTTTGTAGGTTATCATCATTGTAAGATTATGCTTCTTTACGAACGATAAGATAACGAAGAACATTTTCCATAATACGGATACGGCTTTCGATTTCAGCAGGAGCAGTTGCTGGTGCTTCAAAAGTTGTAAAACTGAAGAAACCTTCGTTTACTTTTACACCTTTGCCTTGTTCAGCATGTTTGATTTCATAAGCAAGTTTTCTTTTGCCCCATTCATCAACTTTTTCAATTTTACCGCCGAATCTTTCTAATAAAGCCTGCACTTTTGCTACTTCAGCAGATTTTGCTTCTTCATCAAGTGATGGACTTAATACTAATGCTAATTCATATTTGTTCATGATTACACCTCCTTCTGGACAATTGGCCCTTTTTATATAAAAGAGCAAGGATTTTTAACTTACAGTGATATATGATACCATAATAAAGAAAAAAATACAAGTATTTTTTAATATTTTATGCTATTATAATGTAAAGATAACAATGAAATGGAGAAAACAATAATGACTAGTGAAGAAATTATTAAAAGACTAAAAGAAAATGCAAAACCATATGAAGAATATTTTATTGACCCTGAAGTAATGGAAGCAATGTATCATATTGCAAATGGAAGTGAACTAATAAAACCAATATTAGAACTAATTGGAAACAATCCTACAGTTGACTTTGGTTCACCAGGATATTTAGTACATTTTGTAGAATCCTTTTATGGTAAAGATTATATAGAACTATTGATAAATTCTGTAAAAAAAACACCAACACCACATAATATATGGCTGTTACATCGTTGCTATAATGTTGATAGGGATAACAATATTTATAAAAAAACGGTTATGGATTTAAAAAATGCAGATACAACCCCTATAGAAGTAAAAGAGCGAATTGAATATTTTGATTGGGATTAAAAAACCACGTCTTTATGACGTGGTTTTATCATTTTTATTCTTGTATACCTGGAATTTTTGGTAAGGAAGCAAAGCCTTTTTCTAATTCTTCATCAGTTGGTGCATAATCTTGCATATTTCCTGCTTTATAGTTCATATATGCTGCTAAGTCATAAGCGCCATTTCCTGTTAAACCAAATAATATCGTTTTTGCTTCTCCTGTTTCTTTGCATTTTTTAGCTTCATCAATTGCGGCAGCAATCGCATGAGCAGACTCTGGCGCTGGTAATATAGATTCTGTTTTTGCAAATAATGTAGCAGCATCAAAAATATGATTTTGGAATACTGCCCTTGCTTCGTCAATGTAACCATCATGATACAGTTTTGATACAATAGGTGACATACCATGATAACGTAAACCGCCTGCATGGATAGAAGAAGGGATAAAACCACTACCTAATGTATACATTTTTGCAAGAGGCGTTACATGACCTGTATCACAAAAATCATAAGCATATTTACCACGAGAAAGAGAAGGGCAAGCTGCTGGTTCTACTGCAATAAAATATGGATTTGCTTTCCCTGTCAATTTATCTCTCATAAAATCAGAAATTAAACCGCCTAAGTTAGAACCACCACCAGCACAACCAATAATAATATCTGGGTATTCGTCTACTTTTTCCATTTGTAATTTTGATTCTGCACCAATAATAGATTGATGTAACAATACTTGATTTAATACAGAACCAAGCGCATATCTTGTATTTGGTGTAGAAGTTGCTTTTTCTACTGCTTCGCTGATAGCTGTACCAAGTGAACCTGTGCAGTTAGGGTCATTTGCTAAGATTGCTCTACCTGCATTTGTAGTATTGCTTGGGCTAGGAACAACATTTCCACCATAGGTTTCGATGACTGCTTTTCTGTATGGTTTTTGTTCAGCGCTGATTTTTACCATATAGACATCAAGAGGAATGTTATAAAAAGAGCAAGCCATGGAAAGAGCAGTACCCCATTGTCCTGCACCTGTTTCTGTTGTAATATGAGAAATACCTTGTTGCTTGTTGTAGTAAACCTGCGCAATGGCAGAATTTAATTTGTGGCTACCTGAAGTATTGCTTCCCTCATATTTGTAATAAATTTTTGCTGGTGTATCTAATGCTTTTTCCAATGTATAAGCCCTGTGTAATGGAGATGGTCTATACATTTTGTAATATGCCTGTACTTCTTCAGGAATATCAATATAGCGTTCTGTTGAAAATTCTTGTTTGCAAAGTTCTTCTGCAAAAATAGGGTAAAAATCCTCTTTTACTGCTGGTTTCATAGTAGCTGGATTGATAAAAGGGTCATGTTGCTCTGGCATATCAGCACGAACATTGTACCATTGTTTTGGAAGCTCGTTTTCTGTTAATAAAATTCTGTTTGGAATGTTTTTTGACATTATAATCTCTCCTATCTTGATAATATTTATAAAAGCAATAATATAAAAAAGCCCTCTACATAGTTTTAGCTATGTAGAGGGCGTAACATTCATCACGTGGTGCCACCTCAATTGGTTATAAAAAATAACCCACTCTTACTGTACAAACATACAGTGTTCTCTGTAACGGGAGAACCCGAGTTGCATACTTTTCTATAAAAGAATTTCCGCTTTCTGCTCGCAAGTCCATTCCAGCAATTAAATTGTGTTGGTTTTCATCAACCACCAACTTTCTGAAAACAATATTAATTGTGTACTTACTCTTGGTCAACGCTTTGAATATATATTATTGGTATTTATTTTAATCCTTTTTTTGAATTTGTCAATAATAAATTTTATATTTTTATAATTTTTTTTTAAATATAGAAACAATTTTAGAAAAAAATGCGTCTTATAAAATAAAAAAGGAGTGTATTATATATGGGAAAATATATTGCAGTATTATTTTTTGCCTTAACAGCTTGTGGCGGAGTGACAGAAAAAGAAATAGAATTAGAACAAGTTATACCTACTGTTATGGTAAATGAT
>CAMXTM010000164.1 GCA_947246775.1 uncultured Clostridium sp.
CCTGTTACAAAAGCAAGTTGTATCAAAACTTGATATACAAGAGGTTCTTTTTTTAAAAGTTCTAAAATCTGAATATACTCCTCCTTTGTAAAAATATCTGTTTTTGTTATACCAAGAGGAGGTAAATCTATTTTCTCACCATTAGCAGGATTGCTTTTAATAAAATCTAATTTATAAGCTCTACTCAATATAGAACGAAGCACACTATAATTTCTATGAAGTGTTGTAGGTGCAATCGCTTCTTTTTTTCCATCTGCTCTTACACCTGGACGACATAATTGGTTCACAAAAAGTTGTATATGCAAAGGTTTTAATTGATTTAATGGTACATGACCTAATGCAGGAATAATATAATTGTTAATTGCTAACTCATAAGAACGATATGTAGTAGGAGAAAGTTTATTTTTAACTAAATCTAAATATTGCATACAAAAATCTTCTAATAGCATTTCAGAAAGTTTATTTGTTTTTTGACCTTTTATGCTTTCTTCAAAATCAGAAGCAACTTTTTTCACTTCTCTTTCTATTTCTTTTTTTGATAAAGTAGGGTCTGGTGGTGTCCATGTCATAGAAGAAACCATTTGTTTTCCATCATAATCATATCCATGTGATACACGAATACGATAGCTGTTTCCTCTTTTAGTAATAGTTGCCATAATAACACCTCTATTTCTAAATAGTAAGAAAATGTATTAGTCTATCAAATTTTGTTAAAATATATCAAAATTCGATAGACTAGTTTATTTTTGTTATTTTATGATGTATAGTTTTATTGTAATAAAAAACTATTATTTTTGATGAAACCATTCATCATAAACTTTCCTAGTATCTGGATACACAGTAGTAGATGGTTCATATTTATCTTTGAAATTATCATCTTCAACAATATTTTTAATTTCATCAAAATATTGTTTTTTAAACCCAACTTTGTCTAATTGGTCTAAATTATACAAAGTACAGGCTTGGTCATATACGTTGCATAAATCTTCTTTAATAGAATGAAATGTTGCTTCTATTATTTCTGAATTATTAGGAGCATATTGAAGACTTAATTCTTCCATTCTCCTTCTTGCAGAAGATATACCTGAACGTATTTGTAAGGCTTGTTGACCAGCAATGAGGTTATTATATTTTTTGATTGCTTTATAATTTAAAAAAAATATGATACTAGAAATAGTAATTGATGTTGAAAAAAGAATGATACTCCAATTCATTTTATTTTCCTCCTTTTAATATTAGTGTGATGGTAAAATTACTAAAAATAAAACAGCGCTATCATTATTATAGAACTGTTTTGATTTTTTGTCTATGAATTTAGAAAGCAGGTTTTGAATATGGAAGAAAATAAAAAATTTTATCAAATGATAATAAAACAAATGAAACAATTACATATTATTGAAACAGAATATATTACAGGAAATCAAATGAAAATATTATTTGATTTGTTTATACAATATTATGCTATAGGATGTTGTGATAATTCTGAAATTAAATCAAGCGTTTCTGGAGTAAAAACATCTTTTTGATGTATTAAATTTCTATAAATTTTTGTATTCAATCCTATATATTATTCTCTTCATATTTTCTTAAATGTTTGTTTGGTTTTGTACGTTTTCTCTTTGGAGGATGGGGTAAAAGTCTTACAGTATAAGCAACCTCATTTATTTTTGTTCCATCTGTTACCTCATTTGTTGACATCGTATTTTGTTGATGTTTTTCTATTGGTTCTATGTAATCATTTAATATAGCAATAATTTTATTTTTATAATCCATAATATCGTTTAAATTTTCAAGTATTATTTTTAATCGTTCTGTTTTATTATTTTCAGGTAATATCAACAATTTTCTTTTTTCTGTAAAATCAAAGCGACAAATCCATTTTCTAGTATTATTTTTATAGAGTACAACAAAGTAAGAATCAGTTTTTTTGTAATATAAATCTCTCATGTCCACAGAATTTTTTAATATTGTTTTGATAATAAAAAAGCCTTCCAGTTCATCATCAGAAGCAGAAAGTTTCGTATCTACATCATCATCAGAAACATTTATATCAGTTGTTTCTGTATTTTGTAAGGCATTCATAATTTTATCATTTAACATTTCATTAACATAGTCATTTAATGATTTCTTTAATATAGGACGAAATCTATCTAATACAGACTGTGTTTTTGGGGCAGAATAAACAGAAGATACAAATAATTTTATAAAATCATCTGTTGGCTCTTGTAATTGTTGAGCAAAAAGTTTTTTAAATTGCTTTTCATATTTCAACAAGCAAGCACTATCTAATAGTGTATCTATATCAAATAATTCTTTTTTAAACTTTTTTAATTCGTTAATGTGGCTATCTTTTATTTTAGTAATATTAAATTCAAAAAAAGGTTCTTTATCCATTTTGTTTATTTCATCAATATCTGTATAAAAACGGTAAATAATACCATTTGTCAATATAGCAAATTTTGATTTTGTTGTACTAAAATAACGAAAAAGTTGGGAATCATGTCTTTCTAATTTTTGGCTAGTTGCTTTTGCCTCAATTAATATCACTGGTTCCCCATTCTTCATAATAGCATAATCTACTTTTTCCCCTTTTTTGATACCTACATCTGCAATAAATTCTGGTGTAAATTCTAAAGGATTGAACACATCATAACCCAACATAGCAAAAAAAGGCATAATAATAGATGTTTTAGTCGCTTCTTCTGTTTGTATGGTGTCTTTTAATGTTTCAACCCTTTTAGCAAATTGCTTTACTTGGTCTGTAAAATCCATAAGTATTCCCCTTCCCCTCTCTACGGATTATTTGTTGTCATTTAGTAGTTTTTTTAATATATCTGCATTGTTGATTAAAAATGTTGCAAAAATGTCTGCTCCTTCTTTTGTAATAACACCTTGTTCATTGACTAAAGGCGTTCCTTTTAACTTTTCTTGTAATAATAATGCACCTTCTTTTTCTGATAAAGATTGATTATCTATTAAAGAATCTTTAGTATTACTTAAAGGATTTTCTAATAAATAATCTATGGTGACATTAAACATTTTTGATAATTTCAGCAATGTAGCATTATCTGGTTCTCTTGAGCCATTTTCATATTTACTGATTGTTTGTTGAGAAACTCCTAACTTTTCATCTAACTCTGCTTGAGAAAGATTCATATCTTTACGTTTTTCAGCTATTCGTTTCAATATTAATCACCTCTATTTATGATACTACAATTAGTAGTAAAAAAAAAGTAGTATATAATAAAACTACAAAAAGGCGTAAAGGGGGAGGTACAATATGAGAGAAAAATTGATTACTGCTAGAGGAAATAAAACACAACAAGCAGTAGCAGATAAACTAGGAATTACTCAAAAACATTTGAGCAAAATAGAACTTGGACAAAAAAATCCTAGTATATTATTGGCTTCAAAAATAAGTGATTTTTATAAATTACCCGTTGAATATTTGTTTGATGATATTTTTTTGAAGTCTGGTACGCCTTAATGGTGTTGAAATTCTTATCTTATATTTATTTTACCACAAAAGGAGGTTTTAAGGAATGAAAGAAACAAGCAGAAATTACTACAAAGAGTGCAGAGAAAATGCGAAATTATCACAAGAACAAGCAGCAGAATTGTTAGATATTAGTATTCGTTCTTTATCAGATTATGAGAATGGAAAAACAATACCACCAGATGATACAGTAGAAAAGATGGTTGATGTTTACCATGCAAGGCTTTTGGGTTGGGTGCATTTAAGAAATACATCAAGTTTGGCTATGAAATGTATACTAGAAGTGCAAGAACCTAGGAGTGAAGCAGATATTTTGTTGCAGGTTATTTTTTCCGAAGATGATGTTTTAGACATCAAAAAGAAAATGAAAGAAATATTAAAGGATGGAAAAATTACAGAAGATGAAGTCATCGATTTCAATGAAGTAAAAAAAAGAGCAAAAATTGTAGCTGGAAAACTTTTATCTATTGCAGTATATGAGCCAGAATTTGAATGAGAGAAGGTAAATGCATGATAATAGCAATAATAGCAAATTGTTTTATAGCAGCTGTTTAGAATACTACAAAAAAAGAAAGAAGTGAAGCGATGGAGGAGCATAAGAGAGTATGCCTAAATAAAGGCTTACAAGTGGGACAAAAGATTAAAGTTGGTAGAGAAGTCAATAAAACATGGGGAAAAACCTATGTTGTAACAGTGAATCAAGGCGTTATAACAGGCTTATATCCATATATCTTTACAGCAGAATTAAAAGCAAATAAGAATACAGTAGAGGGCGATAGGAATATCATAAAGACAAGCTTTTTATATTCTCAAGTAATCAATGGTGAGGTGGAATTGTGGAATTAAGACAAGTGATTGTACTGTTTTTTATCGGAATAGTAATCATAGCGTTTGCTGTATTTGCAATCGTCATTGCAAGCAATTTAGCAGAATTTGCGATAGCTGTTCTTGCTGGAATTGCTTCTATTGTAGCAGCAATGATTGGAGTGATAATTTCTGTTGCAATTAGTGTAATTTTAGGTGTTATTGGTATTGTAATGAGCCTATTGGGTTTGATAGTGCTAGGAATAGCAAAACTAATAATTTGCTGTAAAAATAAATTGAGAAAGGATAAAAAGTAACATGGAGATACCACTTCATAGCTTAAAAGAAGGCTTATATATACTGGAAAAGATGGTACAGGAAAGAGAAAAAATGAGAGATTGCTGTTGGTATCAGATATGGGAAAAGGACTGTATCAAGTTTGCAGATAAGCTAGTAAAGGCAGGAGCAGATAAAGACGATATTGCAGCGGTGATGAGTTGGACAGAAACTTATTAGAAAGGATTGATTGTAATGATAGTAAAAACGCTAGAGGAAGCTTGGGAAATAGCGGACAAGGTATTTGGTGCGCCCTGTGTAAAAGAGGAAGTAGAAAGTTATCATGCAGGTCATGCGATGTATCGTTATAAGGAAACGAACAATTTTATAGCTGATTTGGGTTGTAGACTTGAAGTAATAAGAGATGATATACCAACAAAGAATATCTGGATTGCAGATATTTGTATGAAAGAAGTTGGTCAAGAAATTGAGGAAGAAATCGAAGGTAAAGCAGAAAAAATATCAGATTTTGTTATATTAAATTTAGATAAAGAAGGCACTACTCGAACTAGAACATTTGCGAATGAGCATGACAAAAATATTATTTTTCCCATTGCTGTACAAGCATTGTATCGTATCAAGGAAATAAATCGGATTAAAGCAACTTCTGATGAAAAGGAATACCTAGATATCTGTAAAGAAGCGGAACAAACATTACATGATACAATAACGCCAATATGTAATGTCCATTATACAATGTATATACCTTTAGTACGAGCAGTAGAAGAATGGAGAAAGAGGTAATAGAATGGTAAATTCAAAAGAACTAGGAAATTTTACTTTAAAAGAATTATTGAAGGATAAAATACCATTTTTTAAAGCAAAAGAAA
>CAMXTM010000165.1 GCA_947246775.1 uncultured Clostridium sp.
TTCCCCCATTGCAAGATAATAGCTCAACATAACTATCAATTCCGCTTGTTTTTTGGCATCATTTTTAACTGTCCCCAACAGTTTCCCCTCTTTCATTGCTTCCATTGCAGGTGCAATGCCATCAATTCCGACAACAGCAGGCAGTGCTTTACCAGCATTTTCATAAGCGTCAATTGCTCCTAATGCCATATCATCATTGTTGCACAATATCAATTCAATGTTATCATACAATTGTAGCCATTGATTCATTTTTGTCTCTGCCTGTCCTCTCAGCCAATTTGCAGTATCACCAGCAAGTTTATCCATTTGTATACCCGATTCTGTAATTGTTTTTACAGCATATTCTGTTCTTAAAAGTGCATCTTGATGTCCTTGCTCTCCCTCAAGTACAACATATTGTAGTTTTCCATCACCATTTTTATCCATAGCACCATTATTTTTGTAATAATTCTCTACTACAATTTTACCCTCTAATTTGCCGCTCTCCATTGCTTCCGCGCCTACATAATACACCTTGTTCCAACGCTCTAAATCCTCTTTGACAGGTTCTCTATTAAAAAACACGACAGGAATATCTGCTACTTTTGCTTTATCAATTACGGTTGCAGCAACCGTTCTATCTACCAAATTGACACAGAGTACATCACAGCCTTGCTCAATCAATTTGTCAATTTGGTCATTTTGCACAGTTTGATTTCCTTTTGCGTCCATTGTGTGCATTACAATTTTGATATTTTTTTTCTGCTCTCCTTCCTTAATTGCCTCTTCCATGCTAGAAACAATGGTAGAAATAAAAGTATCATCTCTTCTATAAACTGTAAAGCCAATTTTAATTTCTGGTATGGTACTTGTTTTTTCTGTTGGCTTATTGCTACAACCTATTTGCCACAGTAAAAACACAGCACAAACTAGCACACCAATTTTTTTAAACATATAATTCCTCCTATCTAACAAAAGGAAATAACAATCTTTGATTTTCTTTTGTATACATATTTCCTCGATTGACAAAAGCATAGTCAATCATACCTTCTTCTTTTTCTTCTATTTTATGTAATACTTCCATCGCAGTACGTATGCTCAAATAGCCTAAATTAAAGTCATTTTGTATGATTGCTGCTGTAATTTCATCTTTTTCTATGTAAGAAAGTGTTTTTGATGTCATACCAAAACCATAGACCATAATATTTTGCTCTGACAAACGCTGTACAGTTTCTGCTGCAATATCTAATGCAGTTGGCTCTAGTGCAATAATAATATCAGGTTGTTCTTGTTGTATGATATTTTCTAAACTTTGTATCGCACTTTCACAAAGCGAAAAGGGTTGTCTTATCATGCTATTTGCTCTGTTTTCTAACATAGAAAGTAACGCCATTTTTCTTTTATTGATAAAATCACACTGGGTACTACTTTCCAACAGCAATATTTTTTTATTAAAAACACCTTTTACAAATATTTTTTTACCTAATTCTCTGCCCATTTGTTCATCTTGTCCCAAAACTACAGCAGAAATGCCTGCACTTTCTATCGTACTTCCCATACAGATAATTGGAATTTTTTCGTTCATTTTTTGTATGGCATTTTGAACTTGTTCATCTTCTATTGGTGTAATAACAATTGCTTCTGCTCCACCGTTAATTTCTCTTTCTATCAACCTTTGCTGTTCCTCCGCACTGTTTTGCTCTGTGAGCGTCAAAATACTCATCTCTACGTCCATGTCATTTGCTGCTTGCTCTAGTCCCTGTTGTAAATTTACGATGGCATCACTGCTGCTTTCTCTAGTAATCACAGAAATTTTAGTATAGACAGATTGCATATGCTGTTGTTGTGCATTAAATGAGATAAAATAAAATATGCCCAAAAATAGCACCACAATGGAAAATATTAAAAATATGTTTTTTAACTTCATTTTTTTACGCCTCCCCACTGTTCGGCATTTTCATAAGGCACAAGTGGTAATTTAATTCTAACAGTTGTACCAACGTCTGCTTCACTCAATATAGTTAAACCATAGTTTTCACCAAAATATAGTTGTATTCTTTCATGCACATTTTTTAAACCAATGCCACTACCTTTTCCTCTATGTTTGCTATCTCTTTTTAAAAGTCCATCGATTTGTTCTTCAGGTATGCCCATACCATTATCTTTGACATCAATATAAAGTACATTTTCTTTTTGATAAGCATTCACTTCAATTTCTCCATCACCGTCCATAAATTCTACACCATGATACACTGCATTTTCTAACAATGGCTGTATAATTAGCTTAATGGTTGTCATATGTAAGATTTCTTTTTCTGCATGAATATGAAATGTAAATTTGTCCCGAAAACGCATATGCTGTATTGTGATGTAACTGCCTGCATGGTTTAGTTCATCTTCTAATGTGATAATATTTTTTCCTTTGCTCAAACCAATTCTAAAAAATCCTGCAAGCGATGTCACCATAACAATTGCTTCTTGATACTTTTCATTTTCTATTGTCCACACAATTGAATCTAATGTATTATATAAAAAGTGAGGATTGATTTGACTTTGTAATGCATCAAACTCACTTTTTCTTTTGGATTCCTGTTCTGTTACAATATCTTGCATCAGTTTTCTCATTTGTTCTGCCATAGATTTTATGGTTTCTCCTAAGTGACGGATTTCATAAGAACCACCTATTGCAATGGGAACATCTAAATGTCCTTTTTCCAGTTCTTTTACAGACTTTTCTAGTTCCATAATTGGGTTTGCAATTTTAGATGACACAAAGATATTTGCAGCAAGCAAAAGCGAAATTGTAAACAAAAATAAAAATAATACAAATACTCTAATCTGAAAATTATTTTGAAAAATTTCTTCCATAGAGCAAACACCTACAATTTTCCAACCTGTATAACCTACTGTTTTGACTGTAACAAGTCTTTTTTGTTTTCCAAAATGTTCTACATGGCTACCATCTTCATATTTTGCTGCTTGGATATTATTTTCCTGTTCTAAATTAGAATAGATTAGCTGTTGTCTAGGGTGATAGATAATTTCACCATTGTTGCTCATTAAATAAACATAGCCTGATTTTCCTAAGTCAATATTTTTAAAAATTTGCTCTATGCCGCTAAAATTCATGTCTACCAACAAAATACCTGTTTCTGTCTTTCCGCCTGTAATCAGTTCTACAGAACGGCTTAAGGATACTACCCATTTATATTTATAATCTACATCTTCAAATAAATTTTGCACATGGGGCGTAGAAAAGTGGATATTTTCCATTTTGTATTGCGCTTCATAAAACCAGCTTTCTCTGTTGGGTTCTGCTGTTTTTTTGAGTCTTGCCAATGGTGTAGCATCAATCAAATTTCCCTCTCTATCAAAAACAGCAATGCTGACAACACTTTCTCTGTTAGATTCATAAAGCAAATTCATATCACTATTAAAACTTTGTTCTGCCATGTCACAGTTTTGCAGCACACGATAGCGCATAGTGTCTGATGTCTTCATTAAATTTCTAAGGTAGCTGTCTAAATTCATATTGACCTGATTAACCATTCTTTTGTTATTTTCTTCTAACGTTGCTTCATTGACAGCAGAAAAACGCAAATATAAAGATGTACCAATAAAAACACTACCAAATACCGCCACAATACTAAAACAAATTGAAATGACAAAACGAATATCTTTTTTTGTAAAATATTGTATTATATTTTGTATGTTTTGTTTCATTTTCTATACTCCACCTTACGATTATAAAGCTCTATTGTTTCGATACTGTGAGGGAGAAATACCAAAATGCTTTTTAAAAACATAACTAAAATAGTTTGGTTCTGTATAACCTACTTTTGCCGAAATCACATATGTTTTGTCATCTGTAGTATCCAGCAGTTTTATCGCTTCTTCCATGCGAACATTGGTTAAATAGCTAATAAAATTAGAGCCTGTCTCTCTTTTAAATATGGTAGAAAAATAAGCAGGGCTGACATGAATATGACGACAAACCATTTCCACTGAAACAGAGCTATTGCCATAATTTCTTTGTACAAACTCTTTTGCCTTTTCTGCTAAAATTTTTGCAGAATCAATTCTTTCCCTTTTAATTTTGGCATTGATATTAAAAGAAATTTCCGTTAGCCATTTTTTGACTTCTTCCAATGATTCATAGTCCTGCATAGAAAAATAGCCCTTAAAATTTGTACCAAATATTTCGTTTAAGTCTAACTGATAGGATTTTATAATTTTAAACAATTCAGAAAGCAACTCTGTCATATAAATTTGATATTGGCTTATGCTTGTGTTTGCCTCCTTAAAATGGTCTATCATATGGCTAACTGTTTTTTTTATTTCCTCTGGAGTATTTAATTTAATTGCACTGATTAGTGCCTTTTGCTCTGAATCATCTAATTGTATTCCTTGTGCATTTGGTTCTACATCATCAATAAAAATTGCCCTATCATCTAGCAAAACTCGATAGTCTAAAGCATTGAATGCACCCTCAAAAGAATATCTTAAGTGGGACAATTTATGGCAAACAGAGCCAATACCTGCTGTTACAGAAAGCTCTAGCACATTTTTTGCAGTATCACAAATGCGGTTGATAGCGCTAACATATCCCATAATATCCTCTTTTTTTTCAAATAATGACAAGATTACTAAAGCGTCATTATATAAAAAATTAATTGTTTTATATACTCTTGCTAAATTTTCATTTACAATTTGTTGCAAAGAAATCGGAACTAATTCCGCTTGTCCTGAAAGAGAGCCTTTTCCACCATTTTCTTTGGTATCTCCTTTTATAACAGTTACTGACCAGCAATTTGCTTTTAAATCAATATCATATTGTTTTATCAATATATCAATTTCTTCTTCTGAAAATTTTCCCTCTACTAAGCTAGAAAAAAATTGCTGGCGCAACAATGGTAAACTTTGTATATAATTTTGTCTTAAAATTTCTACATCTCGTCTTTCTTTCATTTCATGGTCTAGTTGTTTTTTTAGTTTTTGCAGTAACATTGTTACTTCTTTAGAATCTACTGGTTTTAATATATATTCTGATGCATTGATTTTAATTGCTTGTTTCGCATATTCAAAATCATCAAAACCAGAAAAAAGTACCAGTTTTGTCAAAGGCATTTCTACAGACAGAATTTCTCCCAGTTCTAAACCACTCATAAAAGGCATTTTAATATCTGTCATCACTACATCAGGGTGAATTTTTTCTGCCAATTCTAGTGCTTCTCTGCCATTTGAGGCATCTCCTGCCAATATAAATCCGTTTGCTTCCCAGTCTATTTTTTTAATAATGCCTTGTCTAATTTCTTTTTCATCATCTGCTAACAACACTTTATAATATGACATTATATCCCTCCAAAATTTTATTCTTTATGGACATTTTAAATATATTTTTCTATTTTAATTTATTCTTATTTTAGCATTTTTTCATAATAAAGTCATTTTTATTTTTATAGAAGTTTTTAGCATACTTTT
>CAMXTM010000166.1 GCA_947246775.1 uncultured Clostridium sp.
GCATACACAAATTGCTTATTTTTGGGCGCAATTTTCCCTAGTTTATCCTCCATCGCTTCCCATGTGCCTACTGTGGCATAAATTGGAATGTCAAACTTTCTGGAAAGTACGCCAGCTCCTTTGATATGGTCTATGTGTTCATGGGTAATAAAAAGTGCATCAATCGCATCTCCTGTTATTTTTAAAGAATTGAGTGCCTGTGTAATTTGTTTTCCGCTCACACCTGCATCAATCAATATTTTAGTATGCTCTGTCGCAATCACTGTGCTGTTTCCACTACTCCCACTGGCAATTGTACTAAATTTTACACTCATGAAATAATTTTCTCCTTTATCTCTATCTGTACTTTTATAAGACAATCGCCTTAATCATTTCTAGTTATATCTGTACTCTTTTAATTTCTGCTCCCAAGGCAGAGAGCTTATGCTCAACATCTTCATAGCCCCTATCAATATATTTTGTATTATCAATATGTGTTTCACCCTTTGCCGCAAGCCCTGCCAATATCATCGCTGCTCCTGCTCTTAAATCCGTTGCTGACACCTGTGAACCAGTTAAATAAGGTACTCCCTCTATCACCGCAATTCTACCATCTACTGTGATATTTGCCCCCATACGACGCAGTTCATCTATATATTGAAAACGATTTTCCCAAACATTTTCTGTAATAATATTTGTTCCCTGACACACGCTCAACAAGGCTGCCATTTGTGGCTGTAAATCCGTTGGAAATCCTGGATAGCTCATTGTTTTAACATTTACATTTCTTAACGGTTTATCAGATACAACCCGAATTGCAACATCAAATTCTTCTACTTTTACATTCATTTCTACCAATTTTGCAGAAAGGGAATCCATATGTTTTGGTATGATATTTTTTACAAGAACATCTCCCCCTGTGATGGCTGAGGCAATCATATACGTTCCTGCTTCAATTTGGTCTGGTATAATCGTATATTGTGCGCCATGCAGTTTTTTAACTCCCGTAATACGTATCACATCTGTACCAGCACCTTTGATATTTGCTCCCATAAAGTTTAAAAAATTTGCCGTATCTACAATATGTGGCTCTTTTGCTGCATTTTCTATTACTGTTTTTCCCTCTGCCATTGTCGCCGCAAGCATAATATTGATGGTCGCCCCCACGCTTACTTGGTCCATATAAATAGAAGTGCCTACTAATCTATCCGCATAAGCCTTTACAATGCCATTTTCTACAATGACATTTGCTCCTAAGGCACGAAAACCTTTTAAATGCAAATCAATCGGTCTTGTACCAAAATTACAGCCCCCTGGCATAGCAACTTCTGCTCTTTTAAATCTCGCCAAAAGCGCCCCTAAAAGATAATAAGATGCACGGATTTTTTGCACTTCTTCATATGTCGCACAAATATTATTGATATTTCTACCATCTATTTGCAAAGTATGTTTATTTAAAAAAGAACTTTTCGCCCCTATTTTATTAATTGTATTACATAAACTACTTACATCTTCGATGCAAGGTAAATTGTCAATTGTACTCACGTCATCAGCCATAATCGCCGCTGGAATAATCGCAACTGCTGCATTTTTTGCTCCGCTAATACAAACTTCTCCTTTTAACTGTCTTTGCCCCATTACAACTAATTTATCCATAAAAACTTCCATTCCTCCCATAGAAATTCTTGCTTTTTATATCAAAAATACTACAAATAATATATTTTTTGTTTATTCTTATTCTTTTATTTATTCTAAAAACTCATATCTTTTATATTCTAATATCAAATTATTTATCAAATTTATACTATCTATTATTAAAACAACAAAACAATAAAAAACAGTCTTAGCAATGTATTATAACACAAATCATAGCCTATTTACATCATTACTAAAAAATTTCTTGTTTTTGTTATAGCAATTATACCACTAAATACTAAAATCTCAAATGTTTTTTATATCGTAATATCAGTAAAAACAAAAAAATCGCTTTTTTACACAAAAAAAAGGCATTTACTCGTCAAAAGTATTGCCTTTTTACTTTGTTATTGCTCTTTTATTCTTCTTATCATTTCATTTGTATACGCATTGATAATATATGGCTTCTCTCTACCTAAAACATAAATTCTATAACAGGGTACTAATTTTGCCACATTCTCTACTTTTAAATCTTCTAGTTCTTGAAAATCATATCCTAATTCCATTTTTTGTACTGTTATTGTTTCATAAACACCTGTTTCTTCTCTCTCTTTTTCTATCTCAAACAAAAAGGTAAGCAACGCCTCATCTGAAAAACAAATATCTTTTTTATCCCCCGTAAATCCCTCTGTTACAAAATAATTTAATTTAATATGGGAAATTCCTGTTTCTCCTACATATATCTCAAAACAATTCGCAAAAACATTCGCTCCTTTATATTTTTGGAAAAATGTTACTTTATATTCTTCTCCTACTTCTTGCACATTCCCTATTTCAAAATCTCCCATGCCTTTTTTTTCCAAAGATTCTATAAATTCTTTCGCTTCTCTCCTTGCTTCATTTAATGTCATCTTTTGACTCTCTCTTGTGCCATTTTTAAATACTAATTCTCCCTTATTGCCCTCCATCGTAAGTACTTTGTTTTCACTTGTTATAATGGTCTTATTAAATTCTACTGTAATTGTGGATTCTTCATCAGCAAAAAACTGCTGTTTCATATCATCTCTACTATACTTTGGTGCGCTCAAAGACAATTTTCTCATAGGAGAAAATTTTGTTAAAAGGTCTGTATACAATATAATACGATTTTGAGAAAGAACTTCATAAATGGCTCTTTCTTGACTAGAAGTTAATACATTTTGCTGATATTGCTCATAATTAAAATATCCTAACACTACATTCATTATTAAAAGCAACACAAGCAATAAATTTTTTACCGCTTTCCATTCCAAAGTTCTTCCTCCCCTCTATTCTATTTTATCACTTATCGTTTTTCCAATATATAACTCATGGTACAGTTCTGTTACCCATTTCATCGTTATTGTAAAATTAGGCTCTACAAAATATGCTAAATACATATCTTGCACTTCTTTTACTTCCGATTCTTCATGATTGATTTGATACTGCTCTATTGCTTGGTCTAGTGCTTCCAAAAATTCTACTGATATTTCTTTATCTTTTATATCGACTGCTTTAAAATTATGCGCATATCTTTTATATCTTCTTACAGAGTTTCCTCTAATCGAAAATTCTATTGCATGGGGCATTTCAAATTCTTTTTGTACTGCCTCAGAAAGCAATATTGGATAATTGTCTACTACATAGTCAAAATAATATATAATCTCATTTCGATTCATTTCTATGCCAGACAAATATACTTCTGTTTCTAGTGATGTATCATTATTCATAAAATTTTTACATATCTGATACCCTGTTACAATATCTGTTGTAATTTCTGTATCATATGTTCCATAACTAAAATATTCTAATATTCCTTTTGGATAATACCTTACTACTACCGTCTCATCACTAAATACAAATGTTCCTGCCTCATCAATTCTATTCCAATCAGCTTCTAAGTTCTTAAAAAAACTATCAACAGAGTTTTCTAAAAAATATCGGTTAATACTACCATCTTGCATAAAAGGATTGATTTCCATAACACTTCGATATGCTAGGCTATTTCCTTTCCACTGTGGCACAAATACGCTATCTTGAAACAAATTAAAACCACTCTGCTTTGTAGAAACATAAGCCAAATCGTTTTCTTTTAACTCCAACATAGCATACAAATTTTTACTAACACGAGATTTTTCCATCGTTACATTCCAGCTCTGCCCTAAATTTGTATTGATAAAATAAACATTTGTTATTCCATTACTTGTTTTACTTGGTACTAATGCAATACAATTAAAACTTTCTATTTCAGGAATTAACACCTTTTTATTATAATTTTCAAAATATTCTAACACAGGCACAAAAAAATGATACTCCAACAGCAAACATTTTTCCTCCAATATACTATCCCAAGGTATTGTTTGCTTTATTGTACCTGCTGTCGCTTGTGTCAAAACTTCTTGCAATAAGTCATTTCCCTCTGACAACATTGCCTCTTTTTCTATATCATTTGCATATGCTACTGTATATTTTTTATTTCCGCTGCCTATCACAAATTTACTTGGCAAAAGTAATACATTTTCTTCTGCCGTAAATTCTTTTTGTCCTCCTAGTCCAAAAACAGTATAAAAAAAGTTATGGCTTGCAGTATCCTCAAGCCATAACAATCCCGTTTGATAAACAGCAGCTATAACCAAAATAATAATGACAAAACTTTTCATTTTGTTGATATTCATTGATTTTCACCGCTTCTATATTTCATTTTTGCCCAATTACATTGTTAGCGATAGGTTTCTTGTGCTGCCGGGAATCGAAACTGTATTCTCCAATTCATTTTTAATAGTAATATTCCGCCTTTTGACAATGGTTTCTCCGCTGACCGTTTCACAGCCTTCTTTGTATGCTGTAATACTGATAACGTTTTCTCCAAGACTTAATTCTACAGTCTGACTAAAAATACCAGAAGCGCCAACTTCTATTTCGAAGCTTTCGTTCTCTGTCAACTCCCCATTGGCGTCTTTTGTACTAACACTGATTTCAATGGCAGTTCCTTGATTTGCCACACCTGCGATGGTCTTAGAATCATCAAAGGTAGATTGTGTTTCTTTAGACATATCAATGCCACTTGTTACGGATAAGCCAAGTTCCTGCTCCGCCGTTTCAGCATCAAGAGGCCCTGCGTAAACAAACACTGGTGCAAAGCAGAAAAGCATTACAACAATAAACGCAATAGAAAGTTTTTTCATTTCTAAACGGCCTCCTCAACTAAAATTTTTTGGTACTATGTACTCTACACGCACCTATTATAACCTAACAATGTTACAATCATGTTACAACCCGCTTACGTTTGAATTACATTAATTTGGTACTAAAATATCTCTCCTTCCCATGGTTCTTGCTGCGCTTTAGGAAACCACATTGTCATAGTAGTTCCTTTTCCATATTCGCTTTCTGCTGTCAATCTTCCTCTATGGCTTTCCATAATTTCCTTTGCAATGGCAAGCCCTAAGCCAGTGCCTCCCATTGCTCTACTTCTTGCCTTATCTACTCTATAAAAACGCTCAAATATTCTTGGTAAGTCTTCTCTCTGTATTCCCATACCTGTATCTTTTACTATAATCTTATAGTAATATGCATCTTCGCCTGTAGAAATGCGTATTTCTGCTTCTGCTAAGCTATATTTAATAGCATTTGTCACAATGTTATTGATAACTTGACTAATTCTATCTCTATCTCCATACAATATGACATCTCTTTTTGCAGGTACATAGTACAAATTCTGATTTTTTGCTTCTGCATGAATTTTATTTTGTCTTACGGTTTCCTCCAAAAAGGCATTTAATGGAATTTCTGTAATATCCAACTGCACTTGCTTACTATCAAATCG
>CAMXTM010000167.1 GCA_947246775.1 uncultured Clostridium sp.
AGTTGGTTTTCTCATATTGCCATTGAAGTTCCAGCAGAAGATGGTTCTAATGAATGGCTAGAAGCCGTTTCAGAAGAAGATTACAGTAAATTAAAATAATAAATACAAAAGATTTCTTTTTATTCAATAAAACATCATACATTCATATCCCTCGAACCACTCGAGGGATAAACTATTTTATTACAAGTATTGGTTTAATATTGATAGCAGTTCCTTATTATGTGTGATATAATACATAATATGCAATCATATCAGATAAATCAACAAAATAAAAAGAAATGAAAAGAGGGAAAAAATGATTGAAAAGTTATTTAAACTGAATGAAAACAAAACAAATGTAAAAACAGAAATACTCGCTGGTATCACAACATTTATGACAATGGCATACATACTAGCAGTCAATCCAAGTATGCTTTCTGCTTCAGGAATGGATACAACAGCAGTGTTAATGGCAACTTGTCTTGCTTCCTTTATTGGTACAGCAGTTATGGCACTGATGGCAAATTACCCCTTTGCACTTGCTCCTGGTATGGGTTTAAACGCCTATTTTGCCTATACGGTATGTGGTGCAATGGGTTATGACTGGCGTGTTGCTCTACTTGCTGTATTCGTAGAGGGTATTGTATTTATTGTTTTATCCCTTACTAACGTAAGAGAGGCAGTATTTAATGCTATCCCAAGCAGTTTAAAAAAAGGAGTCAGCGCAGGAATTGGTTTATTTATCGCATTTGTAGGGCTACAAGGCGCTCATATTATTGTAGATAGTACTTCTACCCTTTTAACTTATGTCAGTTTTGCTTCCAATTTTCATACAGAGGGAATCTGTGCGCTTCTTGCACTGATAGGGCTTATGATTACGGCAATACTTCATATTAAAAATGTAAATGGTTCTATTTTAATCGGTATTCTTGCAACATGGATAATTGGTATTCTCTGTCAGGCAATTGGTATTTATACAGTAGATATAGAAAATGGTTTTTATTCTCTTTATCCAGCATTTGCCTTAACTGATTTTTCTGCAATTGGACAGACATTTGGTCAATGCTTTCAAGTTGATTTTTCTAATGTCAGCATCGCTAATTTTATTGTAATCCTTTTAGCATTTTTATTTGTGGATATGTTTGATACAATTGGTACATTGGTTGGTGTGGCAACAAAAGCAAATATGCTTGACAAAGACGAAAAACTTCCACGTATTAAACAAGCTCTCTTAGCAGATGCCATTGCTACCTCAGCAGGTGCGATACTAGGTACTTCTACTACAACAACATTTGTAGAAAGTTCTGCGGGAGTAGGCGCAGGCGCAAGAACGGGACTCTCAGCAATGACAACAGGCATTTTATTTCTTGCAGCAATCTTTTTTGCACCAATTTTTACAGCGATTCCAAGTTTTGCTACTGCTCCAGCTTTGATTTTTGTAGGATTCCTTATGGTGTCCGCAATCTTAAATGTAAATTTTGATGATGCATCAGAAGCAATTCCTGCCTATTTATGTATGCTCGCTATGCCTCTTGCTTATAGTATATCAGAGGGTATTGCAATAGGTGTTATTTCTTATGTTATTATCAATTTGTGCTGTGGAAAAGCAAATAAAATTACACCATTGATGTACGTATTATCTATCCTATTTATTTGTAAATATATCTTTTTATAATAAAAAGGAAAAGCCCAACATTTTCTATGCTGGGCTTTTTTATATTTTAAAAATAATTATTTTATAACAATATTGACAATTTTATTTGGAACATACATCTCTTTTACAATTGTTTTACCATCTAATCTTGTTGCTAATACTTCTTTTGCTTTTGTTAAAACAACATCTTTGCTATCTTCTGTTCCAATTACCATATTTTCTCTAAATTTACCATTCACTTGCAATGCAATTTCAACGGTATCTGTTTTTAATTTTGTTTCATCATAAACAGGCCATTTTTCAGCAAATACAGAAGTCGTATGTCCCATTTCCTGCCATAATTGTTCTGCAATATGTGGTGTAAATGGTGCAAGTAATACAATCAATGTTTCCAATGTTTTTGTATCAATACCATTTGCTTTTTTCGCAATGTCAATGATTTTATTGGTATATTCCATAAAACCACTTACAACGGTATTCATCGTCAATGCTTCTAAACGGTTTGTAATTTCATATATCAATTTATTTTTAATAAATTCCATTTCTTTTGTTTCTGCTACAGGATTGTCTTTATAGCTTACAACCAGTTTCCAAACTCTATTCAAATAACGGAATACACCATCAATACCGCTGTCGTCCCAATCAGAATCCAATTCTGGAGGACCAACAAACAGCTCATACATTCTCAAGGAGTCACAACCATATTTTTCTACCAATTCATCAGGAGAAACAACATTTCCAACTGATTTACTCATTTTCGCGCCATTTTTGGTAATCATACCTTGATTAAACAATCTGGTAAATGGTTCATCAAAATCTACTACACCAATATCATACAAGAATTTTGTATAAAATCTTGCATAGAGCAAATGCAATACAGCATGCTCAATACCACCAACATATAAGTCAACAGGCATCCATTTTTTTAATGCCTCTTTGCTTGCTAATTCTTTGTCATTATGGTTATCTACATAGCGCAAGAAATACCAAGAAGAACCAGCCCATTGTGGCATTGTGTTTGTTTCTCTTTTTGCAGGACCACCACATTGAGGACAAGTTGTATTAACCCACTCATCAATGTGAGCTAATGGAGATTCTCCTGTATCGGTTGGTTTGTAAGACTCTACTTCTGGCAATTCAATAGGAAGTTGGTCTTCAGGTACAGCAACAGCACCACAGTGTGGGCAGTGTACAATCGGAATAGGTTCGCCCCAATATCTCTGTCTTGAGAACACCCAGTCACGCAATTTATAGTTAATTGTCTTTTTGCCAAGTCCTTTTTCTTCTAAATAGTGAGGTGCTTTTTCTTTTGCATCAAATGCTTTCATACCATTCCAGTCACCAGAATTTATCATAATACCATCGCCGGTATATGCTTCTTCTAATTCTTTTTCTTCTTCTCCCTCTTTTAAAATAACTTGTATAATAGGCAAATTGAATTTTTTAGCAAATTCAAAGTCACGTTCATCATGAGCAGGTACACACATGATTGCACCAGTACCATAGTCAGCCAATACATAATCAGATACCCAAATTGGTATCAAAGCATTATTTAAAGGATTGATGCCATAACTTCCTGTAAACACACCTGTTTTTTCTTTATTTGTAATACGGTCAACAGATGATTTTGTAGATGCTTCAAAACAATATTTTTCCATTGCTTCTTTTTGCTCTGGTGTTGTCAATTCTTTGACATCTTTATATTCTGGTGAAAGCACCATAAAGGTAGCACCATATAAAGTATCAGGTCTGGTTGTATATACTACAATTTCTTTATCAGAATCTTTTACTTTAAAGCTAACTTCTGCACCATAGCTTTTACCTATCCAATCAGACTGCATTTTTTTCACTTTTGCAGGCCAGTCTAATTTTGACAAATCTTCTAAAAGTCTATCAGCATATGCTGTGATTTTTAACATCCACTGTCTTAAGTTTTTCTTTGTTACAACAGTACCGCAGCGCTCACAAACACCATTTGTTGCTTCTTCATTTGCTAAGACGCATTTACAGCTTGGACACCAGTTTAAAGGCATTTCTTTTTCATAGGCAAGTCCTTTTTTAAACATTTGTACAAAAATCCACTGTGTCCATTTATAGTAGGCAGGGTCTGTTGTATTTACTTCTCTATCCCAATCATAGATAGCACTAATTTCATGAAGTTGTCTTTTTACATTTGCAACATTGTCTGCTGTAGAAATGCGAGGGTGTATATTGTTTTTAATTGCAAAGTTTTCTGCTGGCAAACCAAAAGCGTCCCAGCCCATTGGGTGCAGCACTTGGTATCCTTGCAATACTTTATAACGGCTAACAACGTCACTCAATACATATCCTCTCCAGTGTCCTACATGAAGACCTGTTCCAGAGGGATAAGGAAACATATCCAAACAATAAAATCTTGGTTTTTTGTCATCTTCTTTGTTAATAGGGTTTTTCTCCCAAATTTTGCGCCATTTTTGTTCAATTTCTTTGAAATCATAACGACTATTCATTCTATTGACTCCTCCTCATTTTTTGATAAAATGTAAGCCCCATTCGATATTCTTTTTTATATAGTCAATGCTTTTATTTTATACAAACAAGCACTATAACAGATTCTACATTTTATACCATCATGAATAAATTTATATCATAAATTTGTAAAAAATGCAATACCTTTTTCATGCTCAAAGGCTTTATCCCTAAAAATATTCTTTGCTACATAGTAAAGGCTTTCACCATAATTTGATGAAAGCCCTTTTCACAATTACAATTCTTCACCATTAGAAGCAATGACTTTTTTATACCATTCAAAAGATTTTTTCTTTGTTCTTTTTAATGTGCCTTTGCCATCATTATCCAAATCTACATAAATAAAGCCATATCTTTTTTTCATTTCTCCAGAGCTTGCGCTCACCAAGTCAATACAGCCCCATGCGGTATAGCCCATTAACTCTACGCCATCTAGTTCAATGGCATCTTTCATTGCCTGAATATGGTCACGATGATAGTTAATACGGTAATCATCATCAATACTACCATCTTCTTTTGGAATATCTACCGCACCAAGACCATTTTCTACAATAAACATTGGTTTTCTATATCTATCATATACTTGATTTAATGTAATACGCAATCCCAACGGGTCAATCGCCCAACCCCAATCACTACATTTTAAATAAGGATTTTTTGCTGAGGCAAACAAGTTTCCCTCTCCGATTTCTTGGCTTTGATCAACGTCAACACATCTTGTATTGTAGTAGGAAAAAGAAACAAAATCTACTGTATTTTCGGCAAGTAATTCTAAATCCCCTTTTTCCATCACAGGCATACAATTTTCTCTTTCTACAAACAAATACTCTTGTCTATCTGTACAAAGTGCCTCCCAAACATTTTCAGGTTTGCAATTATAAGGATAAGTGCTACCTGCTGCAAACATACAACCTACTTGATTATTGCTATCAATTTCATGTGCTAGTTTGGTTGCTAATGCGCTTGCTACTAATTCATGGTGTGCTGCCTGATATTTAATTGCTTTTTCGTCTTCCCCTTGTTCAAAGCAAATGCCTGCGCCCATAAAAGGTGCATGCAATATCATATTGATTTCATTAAATGTTAACCAATATTTTACAAGTCCTTTATATCTTGTAAAAAGAGTACGACACAGATTTTCATAAAAATCTATCATTTTTCGATTTCTCCAGCCACCATATTGCTGAATCAAGTGCATAGGGCAATCGAAATGCACAATGGTTACAAGCGGTTCTATGCCATATTTATGACATTCTTGAAACACAGACTCATAAAAAGCTAAGCCTTTTTCATTTGGTGTTGTTT
>CAMXTM010000168.1 GCA_947246775.1 uncultured Clostridium sp.
ATAATGGTTAACTCTGGCGCAACTTTAGAGCATACGGTAGCGATAATAGGAATCAAAATACCAAATGTACCCCAAGATGTTCCCATAGAAAAAGCAAGGAAACCAGCTACAATAAAGATAATAGCAGGTATTAACATCGTAGGCATATTGGAATGAGCAACTAAATCACCAACATATTCGCCTGTACTCAATAAATCACGACAAACACCGCTGATAGTCCATGCTAAGGTCAATATAATAATTGCACCCACCATAGATTTTACACCTTGTCCAACACCGTCCATAAATTCCCTAAAGTTTAATACTTTTCTAGGAACAAACAATAAAAATGCTACAATTAAAGAAGCAAAACTACTGATAGCAAGTGCAGGACCAGCATCTGTATTACCAAAACCGTCTGCAATAGACATACCACCCTCAAAATAGCCACCAACATACAACATAGAAAGAATAGAAAATATAATCAATGCTGCAATTGGAATCAGTAAGTCAAAAACACGACCTTTTGGAGAAATACGTAATTGATTTAATTCATCTGCACCTGTTGTACTAGAAGAACCATCAGAGTCTAATTTTCCATATTTTATTGCATCATGTTCAAATTTCTCCATAGGACCAAAATCCAATTGTAAACAGGAGATAATAATAATCATTAAAATTGTTAAAATGGCATATAAATTGTAAGGAATAGATTGTATAAAAGATTCCATGCCATTTAATCCTGTATCACCCATTTGAGAGATAACAGAAGCTGCCCAAGAAGAAACTGGAGCAATAATACAAACTGGAGCTGCTGTTGCGTCAATCAAATAAGACAATTTTGCATGAGAAATGCGTTGTTTGTCTGTAACAGGACGCATAACAGTACCGACTGTCAAACAGTTAAAATAGTCGTCAATAAATATCAAAGCACCCAACGCACAAGTTGCAAGAGAAGCACCTGCACGTGAAGTAATTTTGCTGCTTGCCCAGTTGCCATATGCACGAGAACCGCCCGCTTTTGTGATAACGACAACAAGTGCGCCTAGCATAGCAAGAAAAAGCACAATGGCAGTATTGTCAGCAAGTTTGCTTGCCATTAGTGTCATGGTTGTGTCAACTGTTTTGACAATGATGCCTAAGCCGCTTGCAAAATGACAAGCATAAATAAGTGTACCTGAAAGAATACCAATAATTAAAGATGAAATGACTTCTTTTGTAATAAGTGCAAGACCAATTGCAATAATTGGCGGTATAACGGATAAGAAGCCTACATTAATTGATTCCAAAATAATCCCCCTTTTCTATCAAAAATTTATTTTTTGGAACAAAAACTAACATATGTCATCATAACATATATTTTATAAAGATTCAATTCTATATTGCATGGGAGTGATTGGTTTTGTATAACTTTTTTAAGTTTTATACCTCGTTGACATAAAAATTTTGAATATTTATGATATAAGCGGTTGACAAAGAAAGTGTTTTATTGTATAATAACACCAATCTAAAATAAAGAGATTTGGAAGAAAGTCATTTTTTAATAGTTTGTTGCAAAAAAATAAACAAAATTAAAAAATGTATTATTTCTTGGTTTCTTTGTATTAAAATTAAAAATTGCCAAGTGACATAATAGGGAAATTTCCAGTTATTCTAGGAAAGCCGATGAAGCAATTCAAATATAGCCAAAATTTGAAGAATCTTTCAGGCACAGTAACCTATTATTGATGGAACTCTGGAGAGAATTTTGTATCAAACAAAATCACCGTAGGAGTAATGCTTTCAGGTTACAATACAGAGATAGAAAGGCGCTTATTTTTAGCGTGCTTGTCTATCTCTTTTTTTATTCCTATTTTTGGCAAAAAAATACTATTTTATCATTATTTTACATAGGAAAGGAGTTTATTTTCATTATTTTATACGCAATCATATTGTTATATTTTACTAAAGGAGGGTTTTTATATGTCAAATAATAATGAAATGAAAAAAACATTAGGTTTATCTACTGCATTGGCTACAGTAGTAGGTTCTGTTATTGGTTCTGGGGTATTTTTTAAACCACAAGCAATTTATACTACAACTGGGGGAGCGCCTGGTTTGGGTATGCTTGCATGGATTGTAGGAGGCTTGGCAAGTATTGCAGCAGCGCTGACCTTTGCAGAAATTGCGATATTGATACCAAAAACGGGTGGTATGGTTGCCTATTTGGAGGAAGTATTTGGTAAAAAAATAGGCTATTTGACTGGTTGGATGCAGACAGTATTATTTTATCCAGCGATGATTGCAGCACTTTCTGTTATTTGTGCGCAACAGTTTGAATTATTTACAGGCAATCCCGCTTTGACACCTGCGGTTTCGATTGCTATTGTAGTAATTATTATTGCATTAAATACACTTGGTTCTAGCGTAGGTGGAGCAGTACAAGTTGTTTCCACAGTATGTAAACTGATACCATTGATATTACTCATGGTATTTGGATTTATCAAAGGTTCAGGACAAAATCCAATCTTTAGCCCTATGGTGGGAGAGGGTGTCAGCGCAGGAAACGCTTTGAGTTCCCTTCTTTTGGCGGTATTATTTGCTTTTGAGGGCTGGACAAACGTAGGAGCGATTGCTGGAGAAATGAAAAACCCTGGAAAAGATTTGCCACTTGCGATTGTTGGTGGTGTTTCAGCCATTATGGCAGTGTATTTTGTTATCAATCTTGCATATCTTTGGGTATTGCCAGCGGCTACCTTAGGTGCAACAGCAACACCAGCAGCAGATGTTGCAACAGCAATTTTTGGAGAAGTAGGCGGCAAAATTATTGCCGTAGGTATTATGATTTCTGTGTTTGGTGCTTGTAATGGATTTGTGTTGTCTGGTTCACGTGTTGCCTATTCTCTTGCTGCAGAGGGTACATTGCCTGCAAGCAAAACCTTTGCAAAATTAAATAAAGCAAAAGTTCCTATGAATAGTATTATATTGGTAGGCACAATTGGTTGTATTTATTCCTTAACAAACCAATTTAACTTATTAACAGACGTAGCAGTATTTTCTTGCTGGATATTCTACACATTAACTTTTGTAGCTGTTATGAAATTAAGAAAATCAGAAAAATGGGCAAATGTACAAAGAATCTATAAAGTGCCATTGTATCCAATTGTTCCTATTATTGCAATAGTAAGTGGTGTATATGTTATATTAAATCAGCTTTTGATATGTGATTCCATAACATTATCAGAAACATTTTCTACATTAAGCGCAGGACACTTTGTAGAGGCAATTTCAACAGATAATAGATTGCGTTCTATAGTCAGCATTATCATAACACTCATTGGTTTGCCAGTGTATTCTGCAATCGTAAAAAAACAAGCAACAAATCAGATAGAAGTTGCCACAGATTGATATAAAAAAGGAGCATATTTTGTACGCTCCTTTTTTATATATTTAGTTCCTTTGTTATGCTTTGTTTTACAATATTATAATACAATTTGTTTTGTAATAGTTGCAAAATTGCTTTAAAAAGGCAGTAAGCACTCTCTGTCACAATTTCGCTGTACATTTCGTCAAAATTTTCTTTTGTCATATCATTTTGTGATGCTGTTTGTTTGATATTGGAATAAAGAAAAGCAATCCATAATTGGTCTTCCTTTTCCTGCCACAAATGATTTTCTTGTGTACATTTTATATCAGAATTTCCTAATAAATAATCAGCGTTCGTATTGAGTACATTGACTAATTTTACAAAATCCCTCATGCAAGGCTCATTTCTTCCGCTTTCATAATTTGCTATTGCTGTATAGCCATAGTTTAATACCGTCGCTAACTGCGCTTGCGTTAGCTTTTGCTCTTTTCTTAGTTCTCTTAATCTTTGCGAAAATTGCATCATATCATCTCCATTTTAAATGCAACAAAATAAATAATTTATTAAATTTTCATTTTGTCCTATCACAAGACAAAAAATTATAAGATGTAATATATCATTCTTTTTGTCCTATGTCAAGACGAAAAGGAGGATTTTTATGGCAAGAATTATTGATGGTAAAGAAATGAATATGATAGGAGACAAACTCAAAGAATTAAGAAAAAAGAAAGGTTTAAGTCAACAAGCACTATCGGATAAATTGGAAATGATGGCAATTTATATTTGTCGTGGTTCTATTTCCAGAATAGAGGACAAACAGAGAACAGTAACAGATATTGAATTGTATGGATTATCAAAAATACTTGATGTATCCATAGAAAGTTTATTTGAAAAAAAGGATTAAAAAGAGCGTACGAAAATACACTTTTTTTATTTTTGATAAAGATGCATTTTTTTATGCGTTTGATTAGTGTAAATGGTAAGTAATATTGACAATTTATATAGATTAGTGCATAATAAACAAGGAGAGATATTAATTATACTAAAATATAGTATGATTATACATAAAAAATTGCAGCCAATTACCTGCAAAAGGGCATTTTTTTTAAAATGCTAGGTAAAAACGCTTGTCAAAATGAAAGTTTTTACTTTAAATATCGTGGTAAATAAAAAAAGTTGGTGATGACTGGTGCAGTGAAATTGGTTTCATTGTACCTTTTTTATTCATAAGTACAATATAGTAAAGAAAGGAGGGAAAAAGATGTTGTTTATTGTGATGTATCTGATGTGGTTTTTATTTAATGGTAGAGTGACAGTAGAGCTTGCTGTAATTGGCGTGCTGGTGTGTGGTGGATTGTATTATTTTGTTAAAAAATTTATAAGAGAGGAGAACAGAGAAAGCATATTAAAGGGGCATATATTTGATTTTATAAAATATGGTTTGATATTGTTTATAGAAATCATAAAAGCGAATATAGCCGTAATGAAATTGATATTAAATCCAAATATGAGCCAGTGGCACCCAACTTTTATTACTTTTCATTCTAATTTAGAAGATGAAAGATTGCGTGTTATTTTGGCAAATTCTATTACACTCACACCAGGGACAATTACCGTAGGAATGGAGGGAAAAGAATTTACAGTACACGTATTAGACCATAGAGAAGAAGATAGTGTAGAAAACGGTATTTTTGCGCAAGAGCTTTTAAAAATGGAAAAGAGGTAAAAAGATGAAAAACATATTGTTTGGCTGTATGATTTTTCTTTCTGTATTGATGTTTTTGTGTTTGTATAAAGCACTAAAAGGACCAAGATATACAGACCGTATGATATGCATTAATGTCATAGCGACGCTTGCGGTAAGTTTTATTTGTATTCTATCTGTATATTTGGAAGAATCTTTTTTAGTTGATATTGCTTTGGTGTATTCCATGTTAAGTTTTTTGGCGGTAGTAGTGCTTTGCCGTATTGTGACGTTGTATCATCAAGGCTGGCTTCTTTATAAAGAAAGAAGGGAGGAAGAAAAGCGTGATTAAAATAGTAGGGGTACTATTTGTGTTGGTAGGTATGTTTGTTTTTGCGGTAGCGG